>DAIAMA010000080.1 GCA_027438535.1 bacterium | reverse complement strand
CCGCGGTGGTCTTCAGGATGCCGCGAATATTGTTGACCACCAGGGTGGCCAGCGCTTCGCCATCCACATCTTCGGCGATAATCAGCAGCGGGCGCCCCGCCTTGGCTACCTGTTCCAAGATTGGCTGGCGGCGTGGCCGTGATTAAAGTCGGTGCGGCGACCGAAATGGAAATGAAAGAGAAAAAAGCGCGCGTGGAAGATGCACTGCACGCTACCCGCGCCGCAGTGGAAGAAGGTATTGTTCCCGGCGGCGGCGTGGCCCTGCTGCGCGCTTGCGCTGCGGTTGCCAAGACCAAAGGCGACAACCACGACCAAGACGCCGGCATTAAAATCGTGCTGCGCGCGATGGAAGAACCGTTGCGCCAGATCGTCATCAACTGCGGTGACGAAGCTTCCGTGGTCGTCAACAAAGTGCTGGAAGGCAAAGGTAACTACGGTTACAACGCCGCCACCAGCGAGTACGGCGATATGGTGGAGATGGGCGTGCTCGACCCCACTAAAGTGACGCGTTACGCATTGCAGAATGCGGCTTCGGTCGCCGGCCTGATGTTGACTACCGATGCCATGGTGGCTGAATTGCCGGAAGACAAAGCTGCTGGTGGCATGGGTGGCGGCGATATGGGTGGCATGGGTGGCATGGGCGGTATGGGTGGCATGATGTAATTGTTGCGGCCGTTTAATGCCCTTGGAAAAGCCCCGCTCGCGGGGCTTTTCTTTTGCATAGCGGGTGTGAGTGCGATACGTGTAAGTGGCGCGGGTTGTGACAAGCGTTTAGGATGGATTCCATGAAGACATTTACGGCGCATCGCGGGCAATTCAAAGGCTTATTTTTAATTTTGCAAAATACGCGACGTCGACTCGCGGCCATATCGGGGTCGGTACGCCTGTTGATGGGCGCGTTTGCCCTCATTTGGCTGCTGATGGCGGGGATCGGCCTGATGGGCTTGTACGCCTTGGAGAATAACAATCGGCGCATGGAGCAGATCGTGCGCGAGCATAATCAAAAGCTGGCGCTGGTGACAGCTTTGGGCAGCATAACGCGGGAGCGTGCGCTCGCGGTGCATGAAATGATCTTATCGCCCGATCCTTTCGTGCGCGATCAACTAATGCTGTATTTCCGGGAATTGGCGGGTGATTACATTCGGCAGATGAGTCGGTTGCAAACACTGCCACTCGCCCCGGAGGAAGTCGCGGCGCTTCGAGCTTCCCAAGACAAAGTTCGCGAATCCACGCGCTTGATGGAAAGGGTTGTGGACTTTGCTTTAGATGGACGCGATGCCGAAGCGAAGGCGCTGTTGATGAATCGGGCGATTCCGGCACAAAATCAGGTGCAGACTTATTTCGCCGAGTTTTCGGCGTATCAAGCTCGTTCCAGCGAAGCGGCGGTGCGCGCCGCGCATGCCGCGTATCAACGCGCCTATCGAGTGACGGGGCTGCTGGGCGGGTCGGCTTTAATCCTGGGTTTATTGGTGTCGGCGCTGGTGATCCGGCGTACTGCCGGCGCCGAGCGCGCGCTGGCGCGTGAAAAAGAGCGCGCGGAAGTCACGCTGCATTCGATTGGCGATGCGGTAATTACTACCGATGCCTTGGGGCGTATCGAGTACCTGAACTCAACCGCGGAGCGCTTGACGGGTTGGACCAATGCCGAGGCGCAAGGCCGGATGGTCGAAGAGGTTTACCGGTTGAGGGATGAGGACAATCTATCCATGCTGCCAGCGTATCCCGTCACCGCCAATTTACTGTTGGGTATGGTTGCGGAGTCCGGCCTTAAATCGCCGCTGCTCCATGCGCGCGATGGCCGGCAATATGCCATCGAACAAACCGTATCGCCGATTCTGGATACGGAAAAGAAAGTGATCGGGGTGGTGGTGGTATTTCGCGATGTCACCATGGAACGGTCGCTCACCAATGAGTTGGCCTGGCAGGCAAGCCACGATGCCTTGACCGGGCTCGCAAACCGGCATGAATTCGAACGCCGCTTGCAAGAGCTAGTGGACAGTGCGCGTGCGCAGCGCATCAACCATGTCTTGCTGTTCATGGATCTGGATCAGTTTAAGTTGGTGAACGATACCTGCGGCCATGTGGCGGGGGACGAGTTGCTGCGGCAGCTATCCACTTTGCTGACAGCCAAAATTCGGGCGGTGGACACACTCGCGCGGCTTGGCGGAGATGAATTCGGGCTGCTCCTGCCCGGCTGCAATGTGGAACAGGGGAAAACAATTGCGGAGAAGCTGCGTCAAGAGATCGCCGAATTTCGTTTTGCCTGGGAAGCGAAGACATTTTCCATCGGCGTTTCGGTGGGCCTGGTCGAGATCATGCACGAATCGGAGAGCCTCGCGAGCTTGCTTTCCGCCGCCGATACCGCGTGCTATATGGCAAAAGATCGCGGGCGCAACCGGATATGCGTGCATCAAGCGCAGGATGTGGAAGTTCGCCGCTTGTATGGCGAAGCGGAGTGGGTGAATAGAATCACCCGGGCGTTCGAAGAGAATCGCTTCCGTTTGTATTACCAGAAAATCCGGCCTTTGCGCCCGCTGCAATATGCCGAGAACCGCGAGATTTTGTTGCGCATGATCGATGAAAAAGGCGAGTTGGTGCCGCCGATGGCGTTCATTCCCGCCGCCGAACGCTACAATCTGATGCCGACCATCGATCGCTGGGTAGTGCGTACTTTGCTGGCATGGATGAAAGCGAATCCGTCCTTACTGCCGGTAGACACCTGTGTTTCCATCAATCTTTCCGGGCAATCGCTCGGGGACGATAATTTCGGGGATTTCATCCAGGATCAGCTGCTGCATTCCGGCGTGCCGCCGCGCCAGATTTGTTTTGAAATCACGGAAACGGCCGCGATCGCCAATTTATCGCGTGCGTTGCGCCTGATGTCGGGATTACACGCCATGGGCTGTCATTTTTCGCTGGATGATTTTGGCAGCGGCATGTCTTCGTTCGCGTATTTGAAGAACTTGCCGGTGGACAGCATCAAGATCGATGGTGCGTTTGTGCGCGACATGATAAATGATCCGACGGATTTCGCCATGGTCGAGGCCATTGCGCGTATCGGCCGCGTCATGGGGTTGAAGACGATCGCCGAGTATGTCGAGAGCGAAGCCATCATGCACCGCCTCGACGAACTGGGCGTGGACTACGTTCAAGGATTCGGTATTCACCGGCCCGAGCCCTTGATACCCTAAAGCCGCGTAGCGAAAGCCATTTCATGCCACACCGGGCCGTGATTGCGCATTGTGAAATCGCAATGCAAAATTCTTTACCGCAGGATCGTTTCAGTCCTATACTCAGCGCGGCCGCGGGGACTTTTCTCCCGCGGCGTCACACGCAATTCGTCCCTAAAAATAAAAACAAATAATTTTTTCCTATCAATTTACGGAGGAGGACCGCATGTCGACATCACCCATGAACTGGGCGGCGATTGACGCTGACCCGCGCTTTCAAGCATTGCACCGCAAAAAGACCCGTTTTCTTTGGGGGCTGATGATTTTTTCGGTGTTTTATTATTTTCTGCTGCCCATCGGCGCCGCTTACTACCAAGATTTATTCAAAATGCAAGTTTGGGGCCCGGTGAATATCGGTATTTTGTTCGCTTTGTCCGAGTTCGTCGTTGCGTGGCTGATCGCCTATATCTATGCGCGTAAGGCCGTCAAGTTCGACGCCATGGCAAAAGAACTCGTCAATGACGCACACCGGATTGGAGGCTGAGATGAAACAACGCATCATGGGCGCAACTTTGGCGGGCAGCGCGCTGTTGCTCGAATTGGCGAGCAACCCCGCATTCGCGGCGGGCGGCGCGGTGGAAGATAAGTTCAAGGGCATGACCTTTGCCGTATTCGGCGTGATCATCGCCATCACGATGTACATCACCTATTGGGCGGCCAAGCATACCCACACCACGTCGGAATTTTATGCGGCCGGGCGCACGGTGTCGGGTTTGCAAAACGGCTGGGCGATCGCGGGTGATTATCTGTCCGCCGCTTCCTTCCTCGGCATCGCCGGCTTGATCTCGCTCTACGGCTACGATGGCTTCATGTATTCCGTGGGCTGGCTCGTGGCTTATATCACCGTGTTGCTGGTGATCGCCGAACCGTGCCGCAACATCGGCAAATACACCTTGGGCGATGTGCTGGCGTTCCGCAACGACCCGAAAAAGACGAAGACCGTCGCGGCCCTGTCCACCATCACCGTGTCCACTTTCTATTTAACGGCGCAGATGGTGGGCGGCGGCGTGCTGATCAAAACCTTGATCGGCATCGACTATGAGGTCTCGGTGATCAGTGTCGGCGTCTTGATGCTGGCCTATGTGGTATTCGGCGGCATGAAGGCGACCACCTGGGTGCAGATCGTGAAAGCGGTGTTGCTGGTCACGGCTTCCGTCTTGTTGGTTATCTTCACTTGGGCGCCGTATGGTTTTTCGCTACCGGGTTTCCTGCAAGCCGTGGTGGGCGATGCCAAGGTGCAAGCGCAAGTGGCCAAGCTGCTGGGCGATGCGGCAAGCACGATGTCGCCGCAGGAACTCGGTCAACGCTTCTTGGAGCCGGGCCTGTTCTTGAAAAGCCCGATCGACCAAATTTCGCTCGGTATGGCACTGGTGTTCGGCACCGCCGGCATGCCGCATATTCTGATGCGGTTTTTTACCGTGCCGACGGCGAAAGAAGCGCGCAAATCCGTGATCTGGGCCATGGTGATTATCGGCGGTTTCTATGTGCTGACCTTGTTCCTAGGCATGGGCGCGGCGATGAATGTGGGCGCGGCGAATATTACCGCCGTCGATAAGGGCGGCAATATGGCCGGCCCGTTGTTGGCGCAATACGTCGGGGGCGGCGCGGATTCCATGCTGGGCAATTTATTCCTGGCCTTTGTCGCGGCGGTGGCTTTTGCCACCATCGTGGCGGTCGTCTCGGGCTTGGTGCTGGCGGCGGCGTCCGCCATGGCGCACGATATCTACGTCGGGGTGATTCGGGGCGACCATGCCACGCCGAAAGAGCAAGTGATCGCGGCTCGCGTGGCGTCGCTCATCGTCGGCACGCTGGCTATTTTGGTGGGTATCGCGGCCAAGGGGCAGAATGTCGCGCAGTTGGTGGCACTGGCGTTTGCGGTGGCGGCATCGAGTAATTTGCCGGCGGTATTTCTTACGTTATATTGGAAACGCACCAACACTTATGGCGTTATGCTGGGCATGCTGGTCGGCGCGATTTCCGCCATTGCCCTGGTGATGGTCTCGCCCAACATGACTTATCCGCGGCAAGTGGCGAAAGAAGCCCAGAAAGTGCTGGAAGGTGAGCCGGCGCAAGCGGCCAAGCCCGCGCAAGCGGCACAAGTGGGCGAGGGCTTCATCTGCGAGCTGTTCGCGGTGTGTAAGAAGTCCGAGCCGGCCAAGCATGCAACGGCCGAGAAGCCCGCAAAGCCGGGTGCGCTGGAAAAGCTGGCTAAGCTGAAAGAGCGCTTGCCGGCGATCAGCGATGCGGCGGAAAAGACCAAGGCCGAGGGCGATATCGCCAAGCTTGAGCAAGACATTAAAAAAGCGCAAGACACTTACGCTAAAGCCGAAGCCGAGAAAGTGAGCATGGTGGGATTGGACAAGCCCTTTTTCCTGTTGAGGAATCCCGGATTGATTTCGATCCCACTGGGCTTCCTATGCGTGGTACTGGGCTCGCTGCTATTCCGCGACAAGCGCTCGGAAGCGATGTGGGAGGAATTGTATGTGCGCCAAAACACCGGCATCCATGCCGAGGCTGCCGCCGCGCATTGACGCGGCAATGGCATGACGATGGCGCGCCCCCGATCCGTGATCGGGGGCGTTTTTTTGCCCCACGCGGATGCGCTTGCTTGTCGCTTTTTCGCGCCTCCGGTATAGTTCCGATCTGCCGCGAAGTCACACGGGAGAGCGTGCTTAAGCACCGCCGAAGGCGTATAACCCATAACCGCTCAGGCAAATGAACCGTGTGAATGGCGTCTCCGGTTCGATCACATACGGAGGCCCCCGGCACTCTGGAGAGCGGCGGCGTGGCCCGCCCACCGAAGGGGCACGCGGGGTTCCTCCCGCAATCTCTCAGGTACCCGGACAGAGGGGTGAAGCGTGGCGCGGCAGAAAAGCAGCCTATTACATTAGAAGAAGAAACGCTTTCGTCTCTTGCTCCTGCCTAGCCTCGCTACTTTAGCCATTTCACTATTTTGGGAGCCGCATGCTCAAACAAACCGCATTGAATGCCGCGCACCGCGCCTTGGGCGCCAAGATGGTGGATTTTTCCGGCTGGGATATGCCTTTGCATTACGGATCGCAGATCGAGGAACATCATCAAGTGCGGCGCGACGCCGGCATGTTCGATGTATCGCATATGCTTGCAGTCGATATCGAAGGCCCGCCGGCGCGCGATTTTCTACGCCAACTGCTCGCGAACAACATC
>DAIAMA010000007.1 GCA_027438535.1 bacterium | reverse complement strand
GGTGAGCTTGCTTGGCGTTCCAGTACGGAATTGCTCAGCGTATACATTTGGGAACGTTTGATCGCGTATCTGCCGGGGATGGAAGAGCTGGAACTGTATGAGACTCCGCAGTCGTGGTGCCGGTATCGCGGGCCGAGCCTGCAAGCGATGCGGGAACGGGGAAGCGATACGCTTCTCGGGTATTTTCAGGATCCGGCGCTGGGAACGCATGCGCTAAGGCGGTTGATGCGCGAGCTGGATCGGCCCCGGCTCTATGCGGTAGGCGGGGCATAAAGGGCGAGGTCGCCCGCCGTGAGGCCGCCTGTATGCAGCGCGGTGGCGAGAAGCGCGCCGGCTGCTCCGGCTGCTTCCAAGCGTGCGAGGTCTTGGCTGTCGCGCACGCCGCCGGCCGCGAAAAATCGGCTATGCGTGCCGCGTTGCCGTAGCGCACTGAAGTATTGGAGATCGGGGCCGGTTTGACTGCCGACCCGGGTAAGCGGCATCACGATGACATTTTCCGGCCAAGAGTCCGGGCGATCGAGTAGTGCCGGGGGGCCGAGAAACCGCTGCTCGCGGAAGTCGAGCGACAGAATAGGCGATTGCGTGGCGTCGCAGGCAGCGTTGATGTCGAGCAGGGCGAGGTCCGATAGCGACTCACTGCCGAGTACCGCGCGGCCGAGCCCCTGTTTTAGCCAGCCGCGCAGCCCGGTCGCGTCGGAGATGCCGGAATCGACCCAAAAGGCGATTTGCGGGAAGCGGCTGGAGAGTGAACGCAATAGGGGCAAGTTGTCGCCGCCGCGGAGAATGGCGTCGAGATCGGCGACATACACGGTATCAAACGGAAATAGCGCGAGGAGGTTCGAGAGCAGTTCGGTGGGATCACCGGCGCGGCATAAGCGAGAAGCGACTGGCCGATACAACTCGCGTTGCCCGAGACGGGCATGAACCGCATAGCCGTGCCGCAAGTCGATGACGGGAATTAATTTCAAGGAGCTCATTTGCGTTTATTCGTGTACGAGCATATCACAGGGGGCGGCCTGCTGGGCGCGCGCCTTCCGCCTGCTCTCCTACGGGAGGGAGAGGCGATGCTGCATGCTTTGCTCGACGATCTCGTGCAGATAGATGCGCTGGAAATATCGATATTGCGCGACTTTCGGCTGCCTGCCCCACCCCATGGCGTGACGGTACGAACTCCCCATAGCGCTACTGCATTCGCCCCGATGTTCGACGCCTGTCTTGCCGCGGCCGATGCAGTGTGGCCGATTGCCCCCGAGAGCGGCGGTACGCTGGAAGCGCTGAGCCGCCGCATTCAGAACAGCGGCAAGCGGCTACTCGGCAGCAGTCCGGATGCCGTGCATATCGCGAGCAGCAAGATCGCGACCGCGCGCATCTTGGCGTCGGCAGGTATTCCCGCGGTACCCACGCATTATTCCGTAAATGGCCTCGAATGCTATCGAGGCCCGGTCGTGGTGAAACCGGACGACGGGGCGGGTTGTCAGCAAACGTATTATTTCGACGATGCGAGCGCAGCCAAGCAGTGGCTGGAAGCGCGTTCCGAATCGGGTTACGTGGTGCAACCTTATCTGCCCGGCACGGCGCTCAGCCTTTCTCTACTGTGCCGAAGCGGGTACGCGCGCGTGCTGAGTTGCAACCGGCAGCGGGTCGCGGTGCGCGAGGGTATGTTTCATTTCGATGGAACGGAAACCGGGGCGGGCGGCGATGGGGCCGCCTATCGCGGGCTCGCGGATGCCATTGCCCATGCGCTTCCCGGATTATGGGGATATGTGGGCGTGGACTTTATCGCAAGCAAACAAGGCCCGGTCGTGTTGGAAATCAATCCGCGCCTGACCACTTCTTATGCCGGGCTGGGCCAGGCCGCTGGCATAAATCCGGCGCGCTTGGTACTCGGTCTGGCCGATCCAATGCGGTTCGGCGAAGCGGCGATGGGGTACGCGCATGCATGAAGGAATTATGGGCTGGGACGTGGGCGGCGCGCATCTGAAAGCCGCTTTTCTCGCACCCGATGATACGGTGCAGGAGGTGATTCATCTGCCTTGCCCGTTATGGCGCGGGCTGGTGCACCTGGAACAGGCGATGGCGCAAGTGCTGACACATGTCGGGGGCGTGCCATTGCATGCGCTTACCATGACGGGCGAGCTTGTCGACCTATTTCCCAATCGCAGCGAAGGTGTGCGGCGGTTGGTCGCGACCGTCGAGCAGCAATTGTCTTCGCATCAAATCTGGATTTACGGCGGCCAGAGGGGATTTTTACACGCCAGGGACGCGGTTCGCCTAGCCGAGGATGTGGCCTCGGCGAATTGGATGGCGAGCGCCCAGTATGTCGCGAGCCGGCTTGAGCGGGGCTTGTTTATCGATATCGGCAGTACCACCACCGATATCGTCGTCCTCAATCAGGGCGAAGTATGCGCCCGAGGCTATCGGGATCACGCACGATTATTGCACGAAGAGCTTGTTTACACCGGCGTGACGCGGACGCCGCTCATGGCGGTGACGGATAGGGTGCCGATCGGTGGCGAGTGGGTGCCGATGATGGCGGAGCACTTCGCGACCACGGCCGACGTATACCGCCTGTTGGGTGCTTTGCCCGCGGCGATGGATCAAGCCGAGACCGCGGATGGCGCCTCGAAGAGCCTGGAAGACAGCGCGCGCAGGTTGGCGCGCATGGTGGGCCGTGACATGGAATCGATGCCGTTCGCGAGCTGGGTACGCTTGGCGGGCTACCTGCAAGAAGTACAGCTGCAGCGTATCCGGACTGCTTGCGAACGCGCGCTTTCGCGCGGGTTATTCGAGTCGGCACCCGTCATCGTGGGTGCGGGTGTGGGGCGGTTTCTCGCGGCGCTCTTGGCGAGCCGCATGGGCCTTGGGTATCGCGATTTTTCCGAATTCGCCGCGGCGGCGGCGAATCCCGATGGCGTTTCTGCTTGTGCGCCCGCTATCGCGGTTGCGGGGTTGATGAGGCAAACGCTATGAAGGAATTCGTTCGCATCCCGCTTCCTTATACGAGCGACAGTTCCGGTGTATTCGAAGCGCTCGTCGATCAGCCTTGGGCGGTGTTTCTAGACAGTGGATATCCGGGTTGCGCGCAAGGGCGCTACGATATTTTATCCGCCAATCCGAGTACGACCCTGGTTACGCGCGGTATGCGCACCCTCGTCCGCAGTCGGTCGGGAATCCGGCAGACAGAAGCCGATCCCTTTGTGCTGCTGGGACGCGAGCTGGAAAATCAAGCCGCGGTGGCGGGCGATTTACCTTTTTCCGGCGGAGCGATCGGCTATTTTTCTTACGACCTTGGCCGGCGCTTGGAACGCTTGCCGGCCATCGCACGCGATCACGAAGCGCTTCCCGAAATGGCGGTGGGTATTTATCGATGGGCTGTGATCGTCGATCATCATGAGCACATGGCATGGCTTACCGGGTATTGCCACGATGCCATCGAGAAGGCGCGCTTGCAGCGGCTTGCGGCAAACCTGAGCAAAAGCAATAGTACGCGGCGGCGTAAGCCCTTTGGGGTCGTCTCGCCGATCGCATCGAACTTTACTCGCGCGGATTATCTCAAGGCTTTCGAGCGCATCAAGCACTATATCCGCGAAGGCGATTGCTATCAGGTGAACCTGGCGCAGCGTTTCTCGGCAAGCGTGGAAGGCGATCCTTGGCTCGCTTACCGGCAACTGCGCCGCATTAACCCCGCGCCTTACGGCGCCTATCTCAACTTACCGTTTTCCCAAATTCTGAGTGCATCTCCGGAACGGTTTCTACGCGTCGCTCAGGCTTGTGTCGAGACCAAGCCCATTAAGGGTACGCGCCCGCGTTCATCCGTCATCGAGGCAGATAGTAGCTTGGCACGCGAACTCGCCGGCAGCGCGAAAGACCGGGCGGAAAACGTGATGATCGTCGATCTGTTGCGCAATGATCTGAGCAAGTGCTGTGAACCCGGATCGGTCAAAGTGCCCAAGTTGTTCGACGTGGAAAGTTTCGCCACGGTGCATCACTTGGTGAGTACCGTAACGGGCCGGCTAGCATCGCACTTACGCGCGACCGATCTCCTGCGCGCCTGTTTCCCCGGTGGATCGATTACCGGCGCGCCTAAGCTGCGCGCGATGCAAATCATCGAAGAACTGGAACCCGAAAGGCGAGGCGTGTACTGCGGTTCGATCGGCTACCTCGGCTTCGATGGCAATATGGATACCAATATTGCCATTCGTACCTTGACGGTGACGCGCGGGATAGCGACGGTTGCAGCGGGCGGCGGCATCGTTTTCGATTCCGTCGGGGAACAGGAGTATCAGGAAACCTTGGACAAAGCCTCGGCCATGCTGCGCTTACTCAATCTATTCCAAACAGACGGCGTGATGGGAGAGCGTTCATGTGGGTCGTGAAAGTGGGTGGCAGCTTGTCGGAGAGCGACGACCTATCTTCATGGCTCGACATACTCGCGGAACTTGGCGGCGGGCGGGTCGTGATCGTTCCCGGGGGCGGCCCATTCGCGGATCAAGTGCGCCGCAGCCAGGCGCGTTGGGGTTTCGATGATGCGGTCGCGCATTACATGGCGTTGCTTGCGATGGAGCAATATGGCCGGATGCTGAGCGGAATGCGCCCGGAATTCAAGTGCGCCGCTTCCCTCGCGGAAATTCGGCAAGCCCGGTCCGATGGGCTCGTCCCGGTTTGGCTGCCAAGCCAGCTGGCCGTCCGCGCGCAGGATATACCTGCCTCCTGGGACATGACATCGGACAGCCTCGCTGCCTGGCTGGCAAACAGCTTGGCGGCCGAACATCTGATATTGCTTAAGTCGGTACAGCCGGCAGAATCCCTCGTATCGAGCGCCGCGCTCGCCGAGTGCGGCCTGGTCGATCCGCTGTTCCCCGTATTTACTTCCCATGCGCGTTACGAAATCCGATTGATGGGTAAAGACCAGTACCCGTTGATGCGCGTAGCGTTGCTCACAGGCGAGCCCGGTGGTACCCGGCTCGGTACGATTGCCGCCGAGCGCGTGGCGCGTATGCAGTAATTTGGAACCAGCGCTACGGCAACCACGCTGATTTTATTTTCCGCTCCGGACTATCGCCATTGCCGCATCCGAAGCCGCTGCGTTTCCCGGTCGCGGGGAAATTGGAGTCAAGCGGAACATAAGCGGGCTGCTGTTACAGATTTGACGCACTTCGCCATGACACATTGCAAACAGCTTGGCGCGGCATTGAGTCCATGCAAGTGCTGGTCGGATAAATAATCGCGATCAAATCCGTGGAAGCTAGGCGCGGCGCGGTGCCCAAGGCCGCTAGCCGCCGCTGCCGAGGGTTGACCGATGATTGGCACACGGCTTGCTTAACAGGGGTAAGCGTGATAACGCGCTGTGAGGCGTTGGGATACAGGAGCAGGTAAATGAAAACATCCTGGTGGACGAGCCGCAAGTTTTGGCTCATGTGGGCGGGGTACGCGGGCGCGATCGCGATGTGGTACGCGAGCGTGAAATGGTTGCCGATTGCTTCGTTCAATCGTCTGCCGGATCCGTGGGCGGTCGCGCGCGAGTGGTTCAGCCCTCACCCCGCTTTCGGGGTCTCCGTTTTTACGCCGGTTTACTATGTCCATATCTTCTATAGCGTCTACCGTGCGACGGCGGCATTTCTTCTCGCGGTTCTGCTCGGTGTTCCTTTGGGTATTCTCATGGGGTGGAGCCGCACCTTCGATACGTACGCATCCGCATTGGTCGGGCTCCTGCGGCCGATACCGCCACTTGCCTGGATACCGCTCGCGATTCTGATATTTCCCGGCATCGAAATCGCCGTTATCTACGTGACCTTTCTCGTGGCTTTCTTCGCGACCGTAATGAATACCTATGTGGGCGTGAAATCGATCGACCCCGACTATTTCCGCGCCGCGGCGTCGCTGGGCTCCAAACCGCGCGACGTGCTGCGCCATGTGATTATTCCCGGCGCGCTGCCGAACATTTTTACCGGATTGCAGATCGCGATGGGCGCGGCTTGGTTTTCACTCGCCGCCGGAGAAATGATCGCCGCCCAGTATGGGCTCGGGTTCATGATTTTCGAATCCTACAATTTGATCCAATTCCCGACGATTGTAATCGGGATGGCGACTCTGGGTATTGCCGGTTTTATCAGCAGCGCATTGATTCGCGTGGTGGGAAATCGGCTCATGCGCTGGCGCGTACAAAGTTTCGGGATGAAGGGGTAAGTATGACGGTACAAGCAAGCCATGCGATCGACGAAGCGATGGAGAAGTCATTAACCGTCATGGCGCCCAGACCGGATGTGGGAAGCCTTGCGATCGAGAATGTGGGCAAGACATACGACCCAGAGGGTGCGCGCGTGGTTGCGCTGCACGATTGCAGCGTCGATATCGCGCCCGGTGATTTTCTGGCGATCGTGGGTCCGTCGGGTTGCGGCAAAAGTACGCTCATGAACATCATTGCGGGTTTTGACAATGTGACGGAAGGACGGGTGCTGCTGGACGGTCAGTTGTTGGCCACGCCGTCGTCCCCGCCAAAGCCAGGTCCGGATCGCGTTGTGGTGTTTCAGAACGGCGCCCTGTTTCCTTGGAAGACTGTCTTGGAAAACGTCATGTACGGTCCTCTTGTCCAGCACAAGATGACACTCGATGTGGCGGAGGAAAGGGCGATGGATCTCTTGACCAAATGCGGCGGGTTGGACAAGGTCGCGGCATCCTATCCGCCTCAGCTCTCATCGGGAATGCAGCGCCGGGTCGAAATCGTGCGCGCATTGATAAACGAACCCAAAATCCTGCTGCTCGACGAACCTTTTCGCGCGATGGATACGGTATCGAAAAACACTATGCATCAGCACTTGCTCGAGATGTATCGCGTGTGCCGCAAGACGATCATATTCATCACGCACGACCTCGAAGAAGCCATTTATCTGGCCGATAAGGTGATTGTCATGACCTCGCGTCCCGGCACGATCAAATCGACGATCGCCGTGAATCTGCCTCGGCCGCGTACGCCGGAGATGATGCTGGGCGCGGAGTACTTGGCGCTCAAGGCGCAGGCGATCGCGAGTGTGCATGAAGAGGCCAAGAAGGCTTTCGAGCGTGGGGAGCGGGAACATGCTTAAGGGGAGAGTATGATGAAAGCGGCTGAAGAAGGCATGAAGGCTTCTATCGCGGATCGGCCTGTCAAGCGCAACAGGCGGCTGCCTAAAATGAATTGGCGCGGCGCGCTCGCCGTGGCTGCTTTCTTTCTGGCCTGGCATTTTCTGGTGCTGCTGAAAGCACCGGGTTTTCGGGAGATTGCCTCTCCTATCGAAGTGCTAAACACCTTTCTCACGCAATATATCGGTAACCCGAAGTACTGGAATTCGTGGGTAGCAAGCTTTAAACGCGTTATCTACGGTTTTGTGCTGGCGCAGGTGCTGGGTATTCCCTTGGGGTTGTTGCTCGGCACCCGGGAGACTTTCCATAACCTGGTTTATCCGGTAATCGAGATACTGCGGCCGATTCCGCCGCTGGCATGGGTACCGATTTCCATTCTGTTTTGGCCGACGACAGAGCTGAGCATTATCTTCATTACTTTCATCGGTGCATTTTTCATTATCGTGATCAACGTGCATGACGCGGTACGCAATATTAAAAAAGAACATTACTGGCTCGCGCTATCGCTAGGGGCAAATGGCGGCCAGGTGTTTCGCCGCATCATGATTCCTTCGGTGATTCCATCCATCGCCGTCGGCATGACACTCGGCATGGCCGTTACCTGGAACGTCGTGATCGCGGCTGAAATGATCGCGGGCGACAACGGGCTTGGGCGCCTTACGTGGGAAGGTTATGTGAGCCATACGGTAACTGTCGTGATCATCGGCATGATCAGTATCGGACTGGCTGGTTACTTGTCGACCATTGGGGTCGATTATCTGGAAAAGAAAATGATGCCATGGCGCGGCACGCGCTAGAGGAGACGGTGGGAATGAATACGGCGGCGCTAAAAGGCGAATTGACGGTAAAAGGTCTGCGGAAATGGTATCACCGTAGGGATCAAGCGCCGGTGCATGTGCTCGAGGACTGCTCGTTCCGAATCGAGCCGGGGAAACTTACCGTCGTAATGGGCACCTCCGGCTGCGGTAAATCCACATTGGCTTACATCTTGTGCGGCTACATCGGCCCGGACGAAGGCCAGGTCTTGATGGATGGGCAACCGGTTAAAGAACCGGGATCCGATCGCATTATGGTATTCCAGGAAACGGCTTTATGGCCGTGGATGACGGTGATGGAAAATGTGGTTTTCGGGCCGCTGGCTAAATCGCGCGCCGGCCGCGATGAAGCGACGCGCAAGGCGCTGGAGCTGCTGCGGAAATTTGGCTTATCCGAATTCAAGGACAAATATCCCGGCCAGCTTTCGGGCGGCATGAAACGCCGTGCGGAATTGGCGCAAGCCTTGATCAATAGCCCAAAGCTCATGGTGCTGGATGAGCCTTTCCGGGGACTGGACGTCATGACCCGGGAATTGATGCAGGAATACTATATCAAGCTGTTCGAAGAAACGCGGTTGACAACCGTGTTCATTACTTCCGAGCTTGAAGAAGCGATTTTTCTAGCTGACCGGATTCTGATCATGGGCGGCACGCCCAGCAGAATCGTCCGTAGCCTGGAGGTCGACCTGCCGCGCCCGAGGACTTTCGATGTGCTGGCGACCGAGCGTTATCTCGAGATCAAGAAGGAAGCGCTAGAGGTACTTTATGGCGAGAGCATGCAACAGCAGACCATGGCCTGTTAAGACTTTGCCAGCTTGACCGCGAAACGGAGCGCGCGGCTTAGTTCGCTTCACTACCAGGAGGAAATCACCATGAAATGGGGATATAAATTGATCGTTGGCAGCCTGCTCGCGGGCGTACTTGCCGGAGGTGCGAAGGTAGCAAGCGCGGAAGAAGCGGTACACATTACCTATGGTTACCACCCTTACTGGACGGGGGGGTGGAGCGGCGTGATCATCAAGGCCAAAGATCTGTGGAAGAAGTACTTGCCGCCGGGCAGCACCGTCCGTTTCGAGCCGCAGCTTACCGGGCCGCCCATGGTCGCGGCGCTCTTGGCAAACAAAATGCAAATCGGGACCATGGGCGATATGCCTTCCTTGGTGGCCACGACCAAATTCAAAATTGCCGACATCCGCTTGGTTTCAGTGCCGATGTACAGCAACGGGCAAATTTGCAACAAAATACTGGTGCGCAAGGATGCACCGCAGTTCAAGGACTACAAGGAAGCGATGAAATGGCTGTCGGGCCGTCCCTTTGCCGTGCACAAGGGCACTTGTACGAATCGTTTCGTGGAGTCACTGATAGATCAAGGTGTATTCAAGCCTTCCGAAGTATTGAGCATGCCGATCGAGGTGATCGCCAGCAATTTCGAGGCGGGGAAACTCGATGCAGCGGCGATGTGGGAGCCCCATGCCCGTAGACAGGTGGATCTGGGTAACGCCCGTTACGTGGCGACAGGCGCGCCTTGGGGCGAGACCGATGCGGACTTCACTCTCATGCGTGAAGACTTCATCGAGCAGCATCCGCAAGCGGCGGTTGGGTGGCTTAAAGCAGAGATCGAAGCAATCCAATTCATGGGTAAACACCCCAAGGAGACAGCGCAGATCATCGAGAAAGAGTTGACGGGCTATCCCGCGAAAACCGCATGGGCGGCGCTGTACGAGCGGAACCCACCTGAAATCGGCGGCGATCCGGTGAATTACATCGGCAAGATGGTTTTCGATCAGGATGTGCTTAAGCTGATGAATAAGGGATATGCCTTCCTGTATAAGCTCAAAGTGACGGATACGCCGGACATGCCCGCGCATCCCATTAACGATGCACCACTTAAACAGGCGTTAAAGGAAATGTCGCTGACGCCTCCCATCGCGGTAATTCGAGGCATGCCGAAAACCGCATATTGATAGCAAGCGTGATTGCCGGAGACGCGCGTCTCCGGCGTTGCCGAAGTTGCTATCAAAAGGAGAAACGATGGAAGAAGCGCATACCGCCAGCTGTTCCTGGGCGCCCGCATCGGGGTATCAGGCGCAAACGCCCTATGGCGAGATTAAGATGTTCGATGAGGGAGGTCATCGCGCGGTCGAATTGATGCTGCTTGCCGCCGCCGCCTGCCTGGATTTTTATCTGGTCGAATACGTCCGTGAGCGAAAGCTCCCCGTAACGCTGCTCCATGTGACTTGCGAAGGCGAGATCAGCCAGCATCCGGAACGGGTGTCCGCGATCAGCACCAAGATCAAAATCGACGGTGAATTAAGCGATAAAGAAGTAAAAAAAATGGTGACCATGTGTGAACGCGCGTGCAAAGTGATGAATACGCTCAAGCATCAGCCGCAGCTGCATGTCACCGTCGAGTCCTTATCCAAAGCGCCGGCGCATCAAAAAAAGCCTGCGGCCGCGAATCGCATTCGCTGAAAGGAAAATACAAAAATGATCCCTGGCGATTGTTTGTACCATGAAAACCATCTATGGGTGCGACGGGATGGGGAAAACGAGGCATGGGTCGGTGTGACGCATCATGCCCAAGATAGCCTAGGCGAGGTGGTGTACATCGAATGCGCCGAAGTGGGCGCGGAGATCAAGCAAGGCATTTCTTTTGGAATTATCGAGTCGGTAAAAGTCATGTCCGATCTCATTGCTCCGGTCTCGGGGACGGTGCTTGCCGTGAATGACGCCGTGTCGGCCGACCCCTGCAGCGTCAACCGCGACCCGTATCAGGAAGCATGGTTGCTGAAAATAAAGATCGGAGATATTGCCGAATTGAGCGGATTGATGTCCGCTGAAAATTATGGGCAGTACGTCAAAGGTTCCTAGCCTGAATGTGCCGTGAATCCGTGCGATGGGCGCGCGGGACTTTGAATGCCGGGAAAATTTTAGAAAGCCGTTTGCCGCAATCTTTCCGAGCAATAATAATAAATGCGCGATGGGTTGCCATTGCGTTTTCCTGGAGAATTCAATATGTCCGTCAAGCATTCCCGGTTGTTGATCCTGGGCTCCGGCCCCGCCGGCTATGCCGCTGCCGTGTATGCCGCGCGCGCCAATTTGCAGCCGGTTTTGATAACCGGTATGGCCCAAGGTGGCCAATTGATGACTACCACGGACGTGGACAACTGGCCGGCCGACGCCATGGGTGTGCAGGGCCCGGAACTGATGACGCGGTTTCAGAAGCATGCGGAACGCTTCAATACGGAGATTATTTTTGACCACATCCACACTGCTAAGCTCACGCAAAAGCCGATTAGCCTTCTCGGTGATCAAGGCACGTATACCTGTGATGCGCTGATTATCGCTACAGGGGCATCCGCCATGTATTTGGGGCTGCCTTCCGAGCAAGCATTCATGGGCAAGGGGGTTTCGGGCTGCGCCACTTGCGACGGTTTCTTCTACAAGAACCAAAATGTAGCGGTAATCGGCGGCGGTAATACCGCGGTCGAAGAAGCGCTTTATCTGACCAATATCGCCAAGCATGTTACCGTGGTGCATCGCCGCGATAAATTCAAATCCGAAAAAATTCTGGCCGATCACCTCATGCAGAAGGTTAAAGAGGGTAAAGCCAGCATTGAATGGAATCATGCACTGGATGAGGTACTGGGCGACAAGACCGGCGTAACGGGCATGCGCGTTAAAAATACCGTCGACGGCAATACCAAAGAGATCGCCTTGACGGGTATATTCATTGCCATCGGCCATAAGCCCAATACCGATATCTTCGCCGGGCAATTGGCGCTGGAAAACGGCTATATCGTCACTCAATGCGGCAGAATGGGTAATGCCACCGCAACCAGTATTCCCGGCGTATTCGCCGCGGGAGATGTGCAGGATGCTATTTACCGCCAGGCCGTCACGAGCGCCGGCACCGGGTGCATGGCCGCGCTCGATGCCGAGCGCTACTTGGACAACCTCGGCCAGGCATGAGAAACGCGAAACGTGCCAGCGGGGCCCGTACGGTGTAATACGGTTTTGGCGTTTTGCGGGATGCGAGCCATGGACGGCGGCGCCTCGCTACGGTGAATTCATGAAATACTCAAACGATGGCGCACGATGAGCTGGGAAACGGGCGCGGGCGTGCTATCGGTGATTCTGCTCGCTTACTTCATGTTTGGCGTATCCGGATTCGGGTCTAGCCTCATCGCCGTGCCCTTGTTATCCCATTTCATGCCGCTGCGGTCGGCGGTAATGCTCGCGCTCGTCCTCGACCTGATCTCCGCGATTGGCCTGTCGAGAAAAGCGCGGCGTTGTGTGCGCTGGGACGAGCTGACACCGATGATGCCATTCGCCCTGCTCGGCATCATGGCCGGCGCTGCGTTGCTGTCTCGCGTACCGAGCGCGCCACTGCTCATCGCCCTCGGCATTTTCGTGACACTGGTGGGTGTGCGCTATCTGTTATTGGGTGCGGGTAGCGTACCCATCTCTTCGCGCTGGTCGGTATTGGCCGGCCTCGCGGGCGGTACCGCCAGCGCGCTGTTCGGGACCGGGGGGCCGGCCTATATGAGCTACTTGGCGCATCGCCTGGAAAATCGCTCGGAACTTCGTGCCACATTTTCCGGATTGCTTGCACTGGATGGGGGGCTCAGGGTTGTGGTATTCGTCGCCAGCGGGCTGTTTTTTTCTTCGCTCGATCTGACGCTGCTGGTTATCGCACTGCCTGCGATGGCGCTGGGCTTGTATTTTGGCCACCGTACGCATACGGCCTTATCCAATCAGCAGATGACGCGTGTGACGGCCGTGCTTTTGCTTGCGAGCGGGATGTCGTTACTTATGCGCGGCGTGTGAGTGCGCTGGCGAACATGGTCGAGTTCGCGGCGGATCATGGAAACCGATGCGCGGGAAAGCGGGCGTGTACGCAACCCTTCCTGGCATAGCGCGCCGCGAAAGCCAAGATAATCCGGAGCAAGCGCGCTTAGGGGTGCGATGTCCGGCAGGCGTAAAGAACCCGCCAGCCCGCTTAGCAGACCCAGATCCCGCGTGTGCTTAACGAACTGCTCCAGGGCGGGCAATGCCATCACGCTCGTCAGCGAGCCTTGGTGCTTGCCGGCCGTATCGAGCATAGCGCCGGTAAAACCATGGACAGAGAGCGCATGCAGTATTTGCATGGGAGGGGCGAGATCGGCGAGCAGTACCGCGACGAGCCGGGTGCCGCGCTGCGCTTCGTTCCCCAATGCGTCAACGCAGGCCGCGAGAGACGATGTGGGAAAGAGACCGACTTTGACGAAGTCGACCCCGGTATCGGCGGTACGGCGCACGCGCTCGCACACTGTTCGCGGATCCATGTCGAGAAGGTCGCCGATAGTCGCGCTTACCGGGCGCGCGCCATTTACCTGGCGCACGATGCGCGAAATCGTGACGAATGGGAGATTTCCCAGCGCACCTTTGTCCGGATTCTTGAGATCGATGATATCCACCGCTTCGGCAAGCACTATTTCCGCTTCGGCGGGGGTGGTAACGCTGGCAAGCATACCGGTCATTTCGCACTTCCCATTGTAGCCTGCTGTCGATGCGCTTCGTTTTTTTCCATCAGCCAAGTCCAAGCTTCAAGCTCGCGCGGGCCGGCGGTTTTATCGATCGCAATCTTCAGGTAGGCGAGTTCCTGATCAATTTTTTCCCGCGTGAGCATGTCCAGACGACTTGCCAGAATGGCGGCTTCCAGCACGGCCGCCTGCGCGCGGTTGTATCCACGAAATGGGCTGTGATGGGCGTGATGCGAAGGCTTACAGATCAGTCTCGGCCGCACCGGGTCATCTTCCACGCGATCGAGCCGCACTTCGGTATGCGCGAGCGCGCCGGCGAGTCGAGCGCCGCGTATCGATTCGACGGGTAGCGTCGGCCACTGCCAGCGGCCGGTAAGGCAGCCCGCGAAGACGCGAACGTCATCGGTGTAGTTAATTACGCCGGACTGCTCGCGCAACAAATTATCGAGCGAGGTTGAAGGACGGAACGGGCTGATGATGATGAACCCGTCTTCTTCACGCACGCCCATGGGCGCGATGTGCACGCGCCCATCGGCGTATAGCGTCGTCACAATGGTTTCGAAAATCATGCTTGGCTCCCGCGCACGCGCCCGAGCGTTGTGCCTGGCGCACAGTATGTTGCGGTATCTTGCACCGCCGTCTCGGTCGCGCAACCCCAGGCGAGCGCCTGATCTTGTACGTATCTTTTGCCCAATTGCCAGGCGATCTGGGCGCGCGCGAGTTCTACGCCCATGTAGAAGGCATGGCTGCTGTCATTTTCAAGATTCAGCATTGGAAAAAATTCGAAGGGGTCGCATCCGGTCTTCAGTCCTTCGCGATTGTAAACATGGATACCGGCTGCGCTCACTTGAACGCGAAAGCTGGGATCTTTGATGGCGGCCGCCAACTCGGCGATTTCGTCGCGCGTATAAGGGAATGGATCGCGTTCATGGAGTGCAAGCAAGGCATCTCCGAAATCCCGTGGCAGGCTGTGCGAACGATGTGCCGCGTGCATCAGCCGCCGCGCCGCATCCGCCTCGCTGATCGCTCGGTGCGCATGAGGGCTCACCTGCGTGGTGAGGACATTTCGTATGCCGAGCTCCGAGATAATGCCGAAAAGTAAAGCGTGCATCCCGCCGGTATCGGCGTCGGTAAGCTCGGATAAGTTGCCCGTGCCCATCATGATCTCGACATCGGGAAACGCGCGGCGTAGCGCGTGGTAGCGGACCAGCGAATCCGCGAACCCGAAGTGGATCGGATCGAGAATAGGGTCGGCGATGAAGGGTTTGCCTTGCTCCCGGAGCGCTTGCATCGCCCGGTGCAACGACGCCATGTCGCCGGGGTGTGTGGGAATGATTACGGGTACCGCGGCGACTTCCTGCGCGATCCATAGCGTGTCTTCCTTGAGACTAAGCAGAAAGTCCGCGCCGGCTTGCCCGCCGCGCAGCAGTTCGTCGTCGGCGATCGAGTCGACGCTGACGCGATGTCCCTCGGCGTGCAGCGCGTGCACGCATTGCTCGAGATGGGGAAAAGGGGTTTCGGGGAGACAGCCGAGGTCGATCACATCCGCGCCCCAGTCGCGCAATCGGCGCGCCGCGTCGAGTACCGCATCGATTTGCATGCGGGGCGCATCCACGATTTCCGCGAAAATACGGACGTCATATTGAGACAGATCCGTCTTCGCGCGCGCGCGACCGAAAAATTGGGGCAGGTCCTTGAGCTCTTCCGGGCCGCGCTCGAAGGGCACACCGTACTCGGCGCTCAGCGCTTCCAGATCGCCGCGGCAGCGGCCCGGAACGATGACGCGGCCGGCATCATGGATCTCTCGCAGGCGGCGCCGAATCATGTCGGCGGTCATGAGTCCCGCGACATTCAGGCCCAATTGGTGCACCGTGTAAGTGAAAGAGGTCGGCTGCATGGCATGCAGTACCTGATGCAGGCTTTTTTCTGCGAGCCGGCCCGTCAAGAACAGGATGTGCTCAGGCATTGCATCCTCATTTCAAGCGCGCGCTCGAGTTCGTCGACCGATGAAGCGACGGTGGTGCTTTCGAAGGCTCGGAGTTTCTCCACGTTCTCCAGATCGATGCGGCGCGGATAGACCATGACCGGACCACCCGGCGCTTCGGAGAGGAGGGTCGGTTCCGTATCGCAGGCAAAGACGATGGAAGGAATCCGGCATTTGCCCGCCTGGGCATAAATGTTCGTGACCAGCGTATCGGAAATGCCCGCGACGCACTTAGCGACGGTATTGGATGTGGCGGGCGCGATCACCACGGTGTGATAGTGCTGCTCGTAGAAGAAGCCCACGGGGACAGCGCTCGCGGTATTGTCGCGGAAAACGCGGATGCGCGGTTTAAACGACTGGAGGTCGAAGCCGTACATACTGAGTACCTCGGAAGCGGCACGGCTGAGAAACAGATCCGCATTTCCCAGGCGTTGCATGATATCCATGCACTCCTTTAAGTAGTGTCCAGACCCGGTTATGCTCCAGGCGAATCTCGCCTTTGCTTCAGCGTTCATTCAAAATGCCGCGTTTGCACGT
>DAIAMA010000079.1 GCA_027438535.1 bacterium | reverse complement strand
ATCGCGGGTTCGTCTTCGACCACCAATACGGTTGCAGGCATGGCTAAACTCCTTAGTGACGCCGTCCATATTATGAAGCTATTGTGACATCCTGGTGACAAATCTGCCCTAAACGGCAAACCCCTATTCCACGCGCCGTTTTCGATAGCCTCCCAAACGGGTATGATTTTGCTTTTTAGATGAAGGAATTGCCATGGCTGACCTGGATAAAGCAACACCGCAGCCGACCGAAATCAAGCTGCACCAAAAATCCCGAACCCTGGAAATCGCTTTTGCCGATGGCAGCCGGTTTAATTTGCCATGCGAATTTCTGCGCGTTTATTCGCCCTCGGCCGAGGTGCGCGGGCACGGCCCCGGGCAAGAGGTTTTGCAAACCGGCAAGATCGACGCGGAAATCACCGGCGTAGAACCGGTCGGCACCTATGCCGTGAATCTCGCTTTCGCCGATGGCCATAACTCGGGTATTTATTCTTGGGACTATCTGTACGAGCTGGGCACCCATCAAGAAGCGCTATGGGAGCGCTATTTGGAACGCCTGAAACAGGCCGGGGCCAGCCGCGAGCCCACCGCCGCCATGCCCGGCGCGTTCGAACACCGGCCAAAATCGAAGTAGCCGCATGAGCAACACCACTCACTTCGGCTTCAAGACCGTCGAGGAATCGGAAAAGGCGCGTAAGGTAGCGGAGGTGTTCCACTCCGTCGCCCAGCGCTACGACGTGATGAACGACTTGATGTCCGCCGGCTTGCATCGGCTTTGGAAAGCATTCGCCATCGCACAAAGCGGGGTGCGGCCCGGCAACCGCGTGCTGGACGTGGCCGGCGGCACGGCCGATCTGTCGATCGCTTTCGCCAAGCGCGTGGGTACCGGCGGCCAAGTCGTGCTCACCGACATTAACGGTTCCATGCTGGGCGTGGGGCGCGACCGCATGCTCGATCACGGTCTGGTGGCGCTGGCCGTGCAGTGCGACGCGGAAAAAATTCCCTTCCCGAGCGATTACTTCGATTGTGTCAGCGTTGCCTTTGGCTTGCGCAACATGACGCATAAAGAGCAGGCGCTGGCCGAGATGCGGCGCGTGCTGCGCCCCGGCGGACGCTTGTTGGTGCTGGAGTTTTCCAAGGTGGCAAAACCGCTTGCGCCGCTGTACGACCTCTACTCGTTCAAAGTGCTGCCCTTCATGGGCAAGCTTGTAGCCAAGGACGAGGCCAGCTACCGCTATCTTGCCGAGTCGATTCGCATGCATCCCGGCCAAGAAGCGTTAAAGCGCATGATGGAAGAGGCCGGCTTGGAGCGCGTGGAGTATTTCAATCTCGCAGCCGGCGTCGTGGCGCTGCACAAGGGCTATAAACTCTAACCGTGACGCCCTTCGCCATCGCTTTCAATCACCTTCTCACGCAAAACGCTTGGGCGCGAGAAAAACTCGCTTCCTATGCAGACAAAGCATTCCAGCTGCGGCTGCCGCCCGTGACCCTGACTTTCGTCATCGACCCCGGCGGCACGGTCAAGACCGCCGGTGCCGCCGTGCTGGAAACGACGCTCACCCTCACGCCGAGCGCGCTGTTGCGCTATATCAGCACCGCTCCGCACGACACCAAGCTGATCGAGGTGGAAGGCGATCTGTCATTCGGCAATGCGCTGCGGGAAATCATGCCCCAACTCACTTGGGAGGCGGAAGAAGATCTCTCGCGGCTCTTCGGCGACGTAATCGCGCACCGCATGGCGGGAACCGCGCGGGATCTATGGGCTTGGCGCAAACAAACGGCGCTGAATTTCGCGCACGCTGCCGCCGAATATCTCACCGAAGAACAGCCGCTCATCGCCAAACCGCGCCACCTTAAAACCTTCGCGCAGGATGTGGATGCGCTGCATAACGCCGTGATGGCGCTGGAGCAACGAATTGAGAAACTCGATGCGGGCCAAGCCGCCAAGGACATGAAGTAATCAAGGCGCGCCCCTTTCCAGTCTTAGCGGTCAAAATAAAATGCGTTTACTGCGCCTCATCAAAATTCTCTACATCGCCTTCCGCTACGGCCTGGACGAGTTTTTCCTCGCCCATGCGCGGCTGAAGTGGCTACGCATACTGCTCAAGGCCTTGCTCTTCTGGCGCCCCTTGACCTTACCGCGCGCGGTGCGGCTACGGCTGGCGCTGGAACGGCTAGGGCCGATTTTCGTGAAGTTCGGCCAGGTGCTCTCGACCCGGCGCGACCTATTGCCGCCCGACATCGCCGACGAATTGGCCAAGCTGCAAGACCGGGTACCGCCGTTTTCCGCCGACCTGGTGATCACGACGCTGAATCGCGTCTATAGCCGGCGTTACGACGAGATCTTCTCCGAATTCGATTTGACGCCGGTAGCCAGCGCATCGGTGGCGCAAGTACATTTCGCGCGTCTGCCGGACGGCACGGAAGTCGCAGTCAAAGTGCTGCGGCCCAGTATCCGCCAGGTAATCGACAAAGACATCGCGCTGCTGGAGATCGGCGCGGGTTTGATCGAAATGCTGTTCACCGATGGCAAACGCCTGCGCCCGCGCGAGGTCGTGGCGGAATTCGCCAAGCACTTGGGCTATGAGCAAGACCTAATGCGCGAAGCCGCCAACGCCAGCCTGCTGCGGCGCAATTTTCAGGACGGCCGCCTGCTGCTGGTGCCGGAAGTGCATTGGGATTTTTGCCACCGCGACGTGATGGTGATGCAGCGCATGCACGGCACGCCGGTGAGTCAAGTAGATACGCTGCGCAAGCAAGGCGTGGATATTCCGCGGCTGGCGCGCCATGGCGTGGAAATCTTTTTCACCCAAGTGTTTCGCGATGGCTTTTTCCACGCCGACATGCACCCCGGCAATATTTATGTCGCGCCGGACGGACGTTACATCGGTCTCGATTTCGGCATCATGGGCACGCTCACCGATGTCGATAAAAACTATCTGGCGCAGAATTTTCTCGCCTTCTTCCGCCGCGATTACAAGCGCGTGGCGCGCGCCCATATCGAAGCCGGCTGGGCCCCGGCGGATACGCGCGAGGACGAATTCGAAGCGTCGATTCGCGCCGTGTGCGAACCGATATTCGACAAGCCGCTAAAAGAAATTTCCTTCGGCAAAGTACTGCTGCGCTTATTCGAAACCTCGCGCGAATTCAATGTGCAAATTCAACCGCAATTGGTGCTGCTGCAAAAAACCCTGCTCAATATCGAAGGCCTGGGGCGCGAACTCGACCCCGATCTCGACTTATGGAAGACAGCCAAGCCTTTCTTGGAGCGCTGGATGAGCCAGCAAATCGGCTGGCGCGGCATGCTGCGTACGCTGGAAGCAGAAGCGCCGCAATGGGCCATCACCTTACCGAAACTACCGCGCTTACTACACGAAGCCGTGACCCGCGACCCGATGCCGAAAATCGAGCAGGGCTTCCTGCTGCTGATGGCTGAGCAGCGCAAGCGCAACCGCTGGTTAATGGTAATCGCGGTATTGCTCGCCACCCTCACCGTTAGCTTCTGGCTTCTCTCCGCCGGGACGATTTGATCGCCCTTTTTTTACGCACAAGTATTCTTGTAAAATTGCCGAGCCCGGCCTACACCGGCTTCCCGCACTTTTTTAGATTTAAGGAGAACCCGTGTCAGAAAAAGGAGACTTGGCAAAAGAGGCTCTCGGCACTTTCGAGTCCGCCGTCATGGGCATCGCCGGGACTGCGCCGGCATTCAGTGTCGCGGTCACGACCGCCGCCATCGTGGCCGCGGTCGGGGTGCTGTCGGTCGGCAGTATTCTCTACTGCGGCCTGATCATGTTCGGCATCATGCTGGCGTTTATCCATCTCAGTAAAATCACGCCGCATGCCGGCGCAGCCTATGCCTGGGTAGGCCACGTCTTCGGCAAAAAATGGGGCTTCTTTACCGGCTGGGGGCTCCTGGTCGCATCGATCTTTTTCATGGTGTCGGCGACCATCCCGGCGGCCACCTCCACGTTGGTTTTAATCGCGCCCAACCTGGTCGAGAGCACCGGCTGGGTCACACTGACAGCGGCCATCTGGCTGACGTTGGTCACCATCGTGGTCACCAAGGGCATCAAACACGCCAGCTATACGCAGCTGATCCTGACCGGCATCGAGACCCTGGTGATTTTCGCGCTGATTATCGCTGCGTTTATCCAATACGGCGGCAAACCGGCGCATACCCCTTCCTTTATCTGGTTCTCGCCCTTTTCCTTCACGCCGCAATTGTTCGCCACGGGCGCATTGACGGCCATCTTCTTCTACTGGGGCTGGGATGTCACCATGAATCTAAGCGAAGAAACCAAGGGCGGTAAGGAGGATGAGACCCATCCCGCCGGCAAGGGCGCGTTTTGGGCCATGGTGAATTTGATCCTGTTCTTCATCATCATGATGATCGTGGTGCTGATCGTGCTAACCGACGACGAGATCGCCAAGGCCAATACCAATGTGCTGTACGCGATTGCCAACAAATTGTTTCCGCCCCCCTGGAATTACCTGGCCGTGCTCTCGACCATACTCAGCACCATCGGCACGATCGAGACCCAGATATTGCAATTCAGCCGCAGCATGTTCGCCATGGCGCGCGACGAAATGCTGCACCCGCGCTACGCCAAAATTCACCCGGAGTGGCAAACGCCCTGGGTGGCCACCATCGTGATTTGGTTCCTGGGCGTGCTGCTGTTGTTCAGTTCCTCCTACATGCCTTCGGTGAAGAGCATTCTGCAAAGCTCCATTCTCGCCATCGGCTTTCAAATCTGTTTCTACATGAGCTTGGCCGGGTTCGCCTGCGCCTGGCATTACCGGCACAAATTGCAGCGCAATGTGTATAGCGCCGTGTCCTATGTGCTGTGGCCTTTGTTCGCGGCATTGTTCATGGTGTTCATCGCGTTGTACAGCATTCCGACCTTCGACAAAGTCACCAACATCATGGGCATCGGCGGCATTCTGATCGGATTTGTACCCTTGTTCTTGAGCCGTTCCCGGCACAAGCAGCGCCATCGCGCGTGATGTCCAATCAGTTCCGCGACGGCGTGCTCCACCCGCGTTACGCCATTCTGCACAAATCCTGGCAAACACCGTGGGTGGCGACGGCGGTTATTACCTTGTTTGTCATCGGTTTCCAGGCCGCCTTCTATTACGGCGTTGCCGGTTTCGCTTGCGGCTGGCATTACCGCAAACAGGCACTCCACTCCGTCCGCAATTTTATTTTCTTTTTCTTCCGGCCGGCGAGTAGCGCCGCCTTTCTGTTCTTCATTGCCACCTACAGCATCCCGACCTTCGATCTCACCACCAATATCGTCGGCCTGGGTGGCATTACCATCGGCGTCGTACCGCTATTGCTCAATCGCAAGCATTGGCGCCAAGCTAAGGCGAGACGCAATGGAATCACCTCAATTTACCCGCCTAATTAAACTAAACAACCACCGACTAAAGCCGGAGGGTTTGAATTACGGACTGAAAGTCCGGATACGCGTCGCCTGAACGACGCGTCTTAATCGGGTTCCATTTTGAAATCATCGTTCGGTTTCGGCCTGCGTGGACGGCCTCAAGGGCTTTCCTGAGGCGATTGAAGCCGTGTTCCCGAAGACTGCGGTTCAGCTGTGTATCGTGCACATGGTGCGCTACAGCCTAAACTTCGTTAGCTGGAAATTACGCAAGACGGTGGCGGCCGATCTGCGCACTATTTACACGGCTGCGACCGTCGAAGAAGCGGAGATGCGGTTGGCAGAATTCGATACGAAATGGGGGGCCGTGATGCTCCCAATACTGCTCTATCATTTCTTCCGTCATCTGGCCTACCGTGGCACAGAAGTACCCCCTCTCGCCCAGGAATGTCGGCCCCAATATTTCTTTTTCAGGTGCGGAAACTCTTCAAACAGCTTGCTCGACGTGCGCCCCTTGATCCGCCTCATGATCTCGCTCGGTGCCATGCTCGGCGGACAACTGGCCAGTATGTGCACATGATCCTTGCTCACTACGCCCTTTACTATCCTGATCTCAAAGGCTTCACAGGTCTCGCGAACCAATTCTCGTACTCGCTCCGCTACCTCTCCGCTCAGCACCTTGTAGCGGTACTTCGTTACCCATACAAAGTGGTACTCAATTTGAAATACCGTATGGCTGCCGTACCTGTATTCCATGCCGCACCCCCTTTCGTGCAGCATATTCTCGCAGCTAAAGCTGACCGGCTAAAGCCGGTGGTTTAAACCTTGTGATGGACAATTAACTTACGCCTGCGTATTTCGCTCAAGCGGGACACCCGGTAATGCTTCCAATGCGGCTATCATCGCTTCTTGCAATGCAACGGCCTCCTGCTAAATAACGGTTCATGCAAAAATTCTTGCGCCCTCCATGCTATTCCTTGCCAACATAGCGGCAAGGGTAGAATATTCGTGCATGACAATTCTCAGACTAATTTGCTAGCATGGGGAATAGCGATAAAG
>DAIAMA010000078.1 GCA_027438535.1 bacterium | reverse complement strand
ATCGGACACCAAAGTGCCGGAAGGCTGCGACGCATTGCTGACCTTTAGTGCATCGCGAATATCCTGTGCCGAAATGTGATAAGCGCTCATGCGCTCGGCATCCATGATCACGCGCACCGTGCGCCCCGGGCCGCCAATGGTGCTGACTTCGCGCGTGCCGGGAATGCGCTTCAACTCGATTTCCGCCGCGTGCGCCACGCGCGCCAGATCAAACGCGCCGCGCTGCGGATCCGCCGTCCACAAGGTCAGGCTCACGATCGGCACGTCGTCGATGCCCACCGGCTTGATGATCGGCTCCAGCACGCCCAGATTCGGCGCCAGCCAATCGCGGTGCGACTGAATCGTGTCGTACAAGCGCACCAGCGCGCCGATGCGATCCTCGCCCACTTTGTATTGCACCGTCAGCACCGCCATGCCGGGGCGCGATACCGAATACACATGATCGATGCCGGAAATTTGCGACAGCACTTGCTCGGCCGGCGTAGCGACCAGCGCTTCCACATCCTTGGCCGATGCGCCGGGGAAGGGAATGAAGACGTTCGCCATCGTCACATTGATCTGCGGCTCTTCCTCGCGCGGCGTGACCAGAATGGCGAACAAACCCATCAGCACCGCCATCAAAGCGATCAGCGGCGTGAGCTGGGAAGTCAGAAAAGTTTTAGCGATGCGGCCGGAAATGCCCAAATGATTTACCCTAAAAAGCCTTTAGCCACAGAGATTACGGAGTTACCCTGTCTTAATGGAATTTCTCTGTGATTTCTGTGGCTAAATCAGTTTTTACCTTGCTTCAAATATATCCCCGCGCGTACCGGATCCAGCGCGACTTTCTCCCCCGGCATGACACCCGCCAGCACTTCGATTTGCCCTTCGCCCACGGGTTCGCCGAGCCGTACTTGGCGCAATTGCACTTGGTCTTGCGCGCCCACCACGTACACCGCGGTCAACTCGCTGCGGCGCAACACCGCCGCGGCCGGCACCAGCAATTTTTTCGCGCGGCCCACCGCGAAATGCGCGCGCGCGAACATACCGGGGTACACATCGCGCACATCCTCCGGCAACGCCAAGCGCACGCGGCTGACATGGGTTTTCACGTCGGCGGCGGGCAGGACGGTGACTTGCGTCGCCTTCACCCATTTGTTGATCGAAGGAATTTCCACCATGGCGCGCGCTTGCTCGCGTACCGCCGGCAATTTGTATTCCGGTACCGAGACTTCCACCCGCAAATCTTTCGGGTCGAAGCCGGTGAGCAGCGGCTTGCCGGGCTGGGCCATTTCGCCCAACTCGATATGGCGCGCCGAGACCACCCCGCTAAACGGCGCCACGATGGTGGCGAAGCGGCGTGTCGCGGCGGCTTCGCCCGCACCGGCGAGCGAAGCGGAAGCCTGCGCCTGCGCCGCCTTGTATTCGGCGGTAGATTTATCCAGCGCGGCCTGGCTGATGAATTTTTGCGCAAACAATTGCTTGGCGCGCTCATATTGCGCGCGCGTGTTATCCAATAGGGCGCGCGCTTGATCCACTTGCGCGCGGCTGCCGGCGACCTGCTGCCCCACCACGCTCTCGTCGATGCGCGCGATCACCGCACCCTTCCGCACATAGTCGCCCACATCGAATTTCAATTCGATGATGCGCCCCGCAATCTGGGATGAAACCGTGGCTTGCTTGACCGCCTCGACCAAACCCTCGACCGCATAGGTCTGATCGACATCGCGGAATTCCACGTTACCGATAGGGAATGGCAGCGCAGCGAACGCTAAGCGCGGGGCAAACAGACTAAGTAAAACCAGGAAACGCAGCACGGCCAACCTCCGGAAAATAACGTATAAGAATATGCTAATATACGATGCGGGTCAAGAGATTACGTGTCCGGGGTTATAGCTGGCAAGGTGCCGGCACTACCTCCCCAGCGAAAGGGCGGGAGCGGTTACTTCGCAAACCCGCAAAACACGTCGCGCATCATACTGATGAGTTTCAGCGTGCGCGTGTCGCCGACGCGATAATAGACGCGGTTAGCGTCTTTGCGGGTGCGCAGCACGCCTTTATCGCGCAAAATAGCGAGGTGCTGGGAGATATTGCTTTGCGAGGTGCCGACGGCGTCGACGATGTCTTGCACCGAGATCTCCCGGTCGCCGAGCACACACAGAATTTTCAGCCGCAATGGGTGCGACATGGCTTTCATGGCGCGCGATGCTTGTTCAATATGCTCGTCTTTGTCGATGAGTTCCACTTGGTCCAAATTCACGGCTGTCGACATATTTTCTCCGGCAATTTCGCGTCAGGGGCAAGACCCTTAATGCGTCCATTATCAAAATATACTAAAATAATGCAACTCATTTGTCACACCGCCTTGAAAATCCATAAAGAAATATGAAAGTAACCCCGGTTTTACTCATTATCCTGGATGGCTTCGGCTGCCGCGCCAATGGCGCCGACAATGCCATCTTCCAAGCAAAAAAACCCCATTGGAATAAGCTCTGGAGCGATTACCCGCATACTTTGATCCACGCCTCCGAAGCGGAGGTGGGCCTGCCCAAAGGGCAGATGGGCAATTCCGAGGTGGGCCACTTGAATATCGGCGCGGGGCGCGTGGTATACCAGGAATTCACCCGCATCAACCGCGCCATCGAAACCGGGCACTTCTTCGCCAACCCGGCGCTGACGCAAGCGGTGGAAACCGCCAAGCAGGGCGATCACGCGCTGCATATCCTGGGCTTGCTATCCGAAGGCGGGGTGCACAGCCACGAACTGCATATCCACGCCATGCTGGAAATGGCGGCCAAGCAGGGCCTAAAGAAAGTGTACGTGCATGCGTTTTTGGATGGCCGCGACACGCCGCCCAAGAGCGCCGAGCCGTCGCTGCTCAAGCTCGAACAGAAAATGCGCGCGCTGAACACCGGCCGCATCGCCTCGATTATCGGCCGCTATTATCCGATGGATCGCGACCGCCGCTGGCAGCGCATTAAAGACGCGTACGATCTGCTGACGCAAGGCAAAGCCGAATTCACGGCCCAGTCCGCGCTCGAAGGGCTGCACATGGCCTATGCGCGCGGCGAGTCCGACGAATTCGTTAAAGCCACGGCCATCGTGCCCGAGGGCTGCGCGCCCGTGCGCATGGAAGACGGCGATGTGATCGCCTTCATGAATTTCCGCTCCGACCGCGCGCGCCAGCTCTCGCGCACCTTTCTGGAAGAAGACTTCGACGGTTTTGCGCGCGAGCATCGGCCTCACCTTGGCATGGTGGTCACGCTTACCGGCTATAGCGAGGACTTCAACATCCAAGTCGCGTTTCCGCCGGAGCAAATCCGCAACGGTTTCGGCGAATACATCGCCAAGCTGGGTTTAAAGCAACTGCGCATCGCCGAGACCGAGAAATACGCGCATGTCACCTTCTTTTTCAACGGCGGGCAGGAAAAAGTCTATGCCGGCGAAGATCGTATCTTGGTGCCCTCACCCGATGTCGCCACATACGACATGAAGCCGGAAATGAGCGCTTTCGAAGTCACCGACCGCCTGGAGGCGGCGATCAAAAGCAAAAAATACGACGCCATCATTTGCAATTACGCCAATGCCGACATGGTGGGCCACACCGGCAACCTGGCAGCGGCGATCCAAGCCATCGAAGCCATTGATACCTGTTTGGGCCGCATCGTCAAAGCCCAACTGGAAGCCGGGGGCGACACGCTGATCACCGCCGATCACGGCAACGCCGAACGCATGATGGATGACGACTCGCACCAAGCGCATACCGCGCACACCATGAGCCTGGTGCCTTTTGTGTATGTCGGCGCGCGCCCTGCCCTACTGGCCGACACCGGCGCGCTGGAGGATGTCGCGCCGACCCTGCTTAAAATCATGGGACTGCCCCAGCCGCAGGAAATGATGGGGCGGCCGCTCATCGATTTCACTCCCTAACAGTGAGCCGCGGCACGCTTCAAGCCATGCTTTGCGCCGCTGCGGCTTGCTTTTTGCTCGCGCCGGCACAGGCGGCGAAAAATCCGCCGCCCAAAAAAGCACTCTCGGAAGTCCGCGCGCGCATCCATCAACTGAAACACGAAATCGAAAGCGCCGAGGAAAGCAAATCCGGCGTACTCGACAACCTCAAGCAATCCGACCAGGCCATCAGCGACCTTAATCGCAGCCTGCGCGAACTAGCGCGGGAACAGCAAGCGGCAACGGCGGCGCTGAACCAAGCGCAACAGCAATCGCGCCAAATGCGCGCCCGCATCCGGTCGCAACAAGCCCTATTGTCGAAACTGCTGTATCAGCAATATGTGAACGGCAGCCAGGACGCGATGCGGCTGATTCTCAACCTGCAAAATCCGAACGATATCGCGCGCCAAGTGGCGTATTACGGTTATCTCTCGCGTTCACGCGCCACCCTCATCACCGGCTTGCGGAGCGATCTCGCGGACGCCGAGGCCGCCGAACGCGTGGTGCGCGAAAAATACGCCGAGCTGGCGCAAATTCAGGCCCGGCAAAAAACGCAAAAAATCGCACTGCAAAAAGAAGCCGACGCGCGCAAGGTCACGCTCGCCAAGCTCGAACGTCAAATCGGCGCGCGCCGCAAGCAAGTGGCGCAACTGGAGCGCGACGAGCGGCGTTTGACGCGCTTGGTGGAGCGCCTGGCGCGAGCGAAGCGCAAACCGTCCAAACCCGGCGGGCGCCCCACGCCTCCCAGCGGCGATTTCACCAAGCTGAAGGGCCATTTAAAACTACCGGTGGCGGGGGAACTCACCAACCGTTTCGGCGGTCAACGTGCAGACACGGGCACAGCGTGGAAAGGTCTGTTTATCCGCGCCAGCGCCGGCAGCCCGGTCAAGGCGCTGGGCCCCGGGCGCGTCGTGTTCGCGGACTGGTTGCGAGGCTTCGGCAACCTCATCATCATTGATCACGGCGACGGCTATATGAGCTTGTACGGTAACAACGAAGCCCTACTCAAGCACGAAGGGGAATCCGTCGCCGCCGGCGAAACCATCGCCACCGCCGGCAACAGCGGCGGAAATGCCGAATCCGGTTTATACTTTGAAGTACGCTACCACAGCCGCCCCATCGATCCCCTGGAGTGGGTGGGGCGGCGCTAACCTTCCCTATTTGGAGTAATTCATTCATGCGCGGCAAATTGCGTACTTTCAGCTTGGTGGCGTTCGGCGCCGTTCTCGGCATCATGATTAGCCTGCATTTATCGGCGGTGGCGGACAAAGACACCGCTCCCGCGCCGTTGCCGGTAGACGATTTGCGCGCCTTCACCGAGGTCTTCGGCAAGATCAAGAGCGATTATGTCGAACCGGTTACAGACAAGAAGCTCATCACCGCGGCTATTAATGGCATGCTTTCCGGCCTCGACCCGCACTCCGCCTACCTCGACAAAGACGCGTTTAAAGATCTGCAAGTATCGACGCAAGGCGAATTCGGCGGACTCGGCATCGAAGTCGGCATGGAAGACGGCTTCGTGAAGGTCGTCTCTCCCATCGAGGATACGCCCGCCTATCAAGCCGGCATCAAACCCGGCGATTTAATTATCAAGCTGGACGACACGCCGGTGAAAGGGCTGACCCTGAATGATGCGGTCAAGCGCATGCGCGGCAAACCCAACACCAAAATCACCCTCACCTTATTGCGCAAGGGCGAGCCGAAACCGATCGTGGTCACGCTTACCCGCGCCGTGATTCAGATCAAGAGCGTGAAATACCGGATGCTCGATCACGATTACGGCTACATCCGCATCACCCAGTTCCAAGAGCACACCGGCGAGGATCTGGCGAAAGCCATCGAGGCCCTGTCCAAGCAAAATAAAGAGGCGCTCAAGGGCCTGGTACTGGATCTACGCAACGATCCGGGCGGCCTGTTGAACAGCGCGGTCGCGGTATCCACGGCGTTTCTGCCGAAAGACGCGCTGGTGGTCTACACCGATGGCCGCACCGAGGATGCCAAGATGCGCCTCACCGCGAACAAGGACTACTACTTGCGCGGAAACCAAAGCGACTATCTGAAAAATTTGCCCGCATGGACCAAAACCGTGCCGATGATCGTGCTGGTGAACGGAGGCACGGCGTCGGCCTCGGAAATCGTCTCGGGGGCACTGAAGGATCACAAGCGCGCCATCATCATGGGCACGCAGACCTTCGGCAAGGGTTCGGTGCAGTCCGTCCTGCCGCTGGGCAACGGCACCGCCATCAAACTCACCACGGCGCGTTATTACACCCCTAACGGCAATTCGATTCAGGCCAAGGGCATTACGCCCGATATCGTCGTGGAAGAAGCCACGGTAAACGAAGCCGACAAGCAAGCCTTCTCCGTGCACGAAGCCGATCTGGAAAACCACTTGGCCAACGACAAGGACAGCAGCAAACCCGGCAACGCCCCGGTCAAGCTGGAAGCGCCGAAACCAAGCAAGGATGAGAAACCCGGCAGCCAGGCTCCCGCGGGCAAACCCATCGACCCGGAAGCCGCTGCCAAGCAGGACTATCAA
>DAIAMA010000077.1 GCA_027438535.1 bacterium | reverse complement strand
ATCAAGCTGCTACCATTATGGCCGCTATACATAGGCCGGTGGGGACAATAATTTTTTTAGTAATCACGGCGGCGGCCGGAAGCGCCATGGCGACGTGCTTGGCGCGCGTGCCCATGCGCTTCCATGCCCGCCGGATAGTTTCCGCCACAGCCTCCAGATTCATGATGTTGCCATCAGTCACCGCGTCCTTGGGCAGGCTTTCGATCGCATAGCGTTCGACCCGCAGCAGGTTTTTGCCTGCCTGCTCTATTTCCACCATTTTCACGGCGGATGAGCTGATATCCACCCCGATAAGCGGCGGGGATTTGGTTTGGAACAGGTTGGCTAGCAAGTGAAAATCCCTTTCTATTTGGGCGGGTTAGCCATACTTGATATAATTTACGTTAAATCCTAGCAACAACCATATAGGGTGTAAAGCGTTTTTTTCGGATCCCTCGGCCTATGTATAGCGGCCATAATGGTAGCAGCTTGATAGCGGCGACTTGAAGATAAAGAAAATTTAATGCCGATCGCGTAGTTTTGATCCATCCAAGCTACTGGCATGGGTGGCACTGAACCGGTCTGCGGGTTTAAACTGGCGGTTTACTACAATTTGCTTATAAAGTTCTCATGACGCGTCGTTCGTGGCTATTGCCAATTAAGCTATTTGCTTTTGTGGGTGCTTTATTTTCCCTGGTCGGCATACTCGCCGCAGTGCTCACTTACCCCACCCTGCCCTCCCTAGATGTGTTGACGGATTATCAGCCCAAACTGCCGTTACGCATTTATACGGCCGATGGTGCGCTGCTCGGTGAATTTGGCGAAGAGCGGCGCTCGGTTGTGAAATATGCGGCGGTGCCGAAAAAGCTCATACAAGCCATTCTGGCCGCCGAAGACGACCGGTTTTTCGAGCATGGCGGCGTCGATTACATGGGGGTCGTGCGCGCGGCGCTGGCCAACGTGACTAAGGGCGGCGCGCGCGAGGGTGCCAGCACGATTACCATGCAAGTGGCGCGCAACTTTTTTCTTTCCCCAGAAAAAACGCTTACCCGCAAGTTCAATGAAGTGCTTATGTCGTTCAAAATCGAACATAACTTGAGCAAGACCCAAATTCTCGAGCTCTATATCAACCAAATTTACCTGGGGCAGCGCGCTTATGGCTTCGTCGCGGCCGCCCAAACTTATTTTGGCAAACCCCTGAACAAGCTTTCTGTGGCCGAAATGGCCGTTCTGGCCGGGTTACCCAAGGCGCCGTCGCGCAATAATCCAGTAGCGAACCCGGCCCAGGCGATAAAGCGGCAGCACTATGTGCTGGGCCGAATGCTGGACCTAAAGTTTATTTCACCTAAGGAGTATCAAGCCGCGCTCAAAGAAAAGCTGCACGTCCGCCACGATGCCACGATCGCGGATGTGTCGGCCGACTATGTGGCGGAAATGGCACGGCAATTGATGACTGAGCGCTACGGCGATGCAACGTATACCAGCGGTTTCAAAATCATTACCACCGTTCGCAAGCTGGATCAGGAAGCAGCGGACCAAGCGGTGCGCCAAGGCGTGCTGGATTACGATCGGCGCCATGGCTGGCGCGGGCCGGAAGCCGAGCTTGAGTTGCCCGGTAAAGCGGAGCAAAAAGATGACACGCTGGAAGACTTACTGCAAGAGTACGATACGGTGAATGGTCTCGTTCCGGCCGTTGTGCTTTCCGCTACCCCAAAAGCAATCAAGGTTTTCGCGAAAAGTGAGGGCTTGCTTGATATCAATGGCGAGGGGCTCGCCATGGTGCAAAGGGCGCTTGCCGACAAAACCGGAAAATCGAAATTCAGGCCGGGTGCGGTGATTCGGGTCACCCAGGGTGCCAAGGGGGGCTGGCAAGTAGCGCAAATACCGCAAGTCGAAGCTGCATTTGTGTCGATGAATCCTGTGGACGGCGCGATTCGCGCCCTGGTCGGCGGCTTCGACTTCAGCCGCAATAAATTCAACCATGTGATTCAGGCATGGCGCCAGCCTGGCTCAAGCTTCAAGCCGTTTATCTATTCCGCCGCGCTGGAAAAAGGCTTTACCCCGGCAACAATAATCAATGATGCGCCGCTGGTGCTCGACCCGGCGCAGACCGGCGGCAAGCTCTGGGAGCCGAAGGACTACGATGGCAAGTATGCCGGCCCGATTCGTATGCGTGTCGCACTGGCCAAATCCAAAAATTTGGTGGCCATCCGTATTTTGCAGACTATCGGTATACGCTACGCGCAAGACTATATTACCCGCTTTGGTTTTCATGTCGAACAGCTTCCGCCCTATCTCACCATGGCTTTGGGCGCGGGCTCGGTCACGCCATTTCAGATGGCCAGCGCGTATAGCATATTCGCCAACGGGGGTTACCGCGTGAATCCCTACTATATTGAACGTATTCTGGATGCGCGCGGCAAGGTGCTGGCGCAAGCCAATCCAGTGCGGGCGGGCGAGTCGGCGGAACGCGCGATCGATGCACGCAACGCCTTCATCATGACCTCGATGATGAAGGACGTAGTGCGTTACGGAACGGCGGCGCGCGCCATGCAGCTGGGGCGTAACGACTTGGCGGGGAAAACCGGCACGACCAATGAACAGGTTGATGCTTGGTTTTGCGGGTTCAACCCGAACGTGGTCGCGGTGGCATGGATCGGTTTCGATCAACCGCGCACGCTTGGCGGCAACGAAACCGGCGCCCAGGCCGCGTTACCGATGTGGATGACTTATATGGGGCGGGTGCTGAAGGGCGTACCCGAAATCGCGCCGGTGATTCCCGATGGCGTCGTAGTCGTGAATATCGATGATGCGGGAAATCGCGCGAGTGACGGCAAGCCGGAGTTTTTCTACCAAGAGAATGTGCCCGCGGAGCGTTCGAGTTGGAGTGACGGAAGCAGTGGCTCGGACGATGTGAAAGACCAGATTTTCTAGCCAGCGTCTTAATCCATGGCGCGCAATAGCCCATCACGCGGTCATATGCGCGAACGCATTACGCAACTCGCGGCACGGTTGATGGCCGAGGGGGGCATCGATGATTTCGCGCTGGCCAAACGCAAGGCCGCGCGTCAGTTGGGCGCGGCAGATACTCGTCACCTACCCAACAACAGCGAGATCGAACAAGCGTTGCACGATTACCATGCCCTGTATCAGCACGACGAGCAGCGCGACCGCTTGCGCGCATTGCGTGAACAAGCGGTTCGGGTCATGCGCGAGCTGGCGCCTTTCGATCCGCACCTGACGGGTTCGGTTTTGGCCGGTACCGCGACGCGGTATTCGGACATTAACTTAATGTTGTTTACGGATAGCCCTAAAGAAGTCGAGATGTTTTTACTCAACCGCAAGCTGCCTTTCAAGCCGAGTGAAAAACGCTATCGCTTCAGCAATAGCGTGCGCCCGGTGCCGGTATTGACTTTAACCGGCAGCGGCGATGCCAATGTGAACGCTGCTATTTTTTCGACAGCCGATCGTAAATGTGCGCCCTTGAGCCCAGTAGACGGGCGAGCAATGGATAAGGCGCGGGTGGCGCAAGTCGAGTCTATACTTGCTAGCGATACCTAAGCAGTTGATTAATATAGCGAGGCGTTCACGTTTCCTATTCGGTATGACGCGACAACGGGTTTGACCAGCGCCAAAACATCGTCATGAGCGTTGCCCATTTGACGAGTAAGCTCGCCCTACCGCCCCTCCCCGAGTGCAAACACCTTGAATTCAAAGAGCCTTTGTTTTTCCATGCTGCGCGCATAGCGATGGCATGGAGTGTGCTTCGAGCACTCTGTCATAATCATAGAAAAATTACCGAATGGGGCTAAAGCCTGGTTTGCGGGCGCGCACTTACACTTAATGATTCGCATTTTTAATTTTTATTTGTCCAAGGGCATGTTGCTGCTCCTGGCGTTGGAATCGCTGTTATTGCTAGCAGCAATTCCGCTGGGCGTGCGCTCACGCTTCCTTGGTGTGCCAGGCACTCCTCCGCCAGAGGTGATCTGGGCCAACGCGGCGCTTTTCCTGGGCATGGGCCTGGCGGTGATGAGCGCCTTCGGTTTATACCGGCGCGATTTCGACGAAGGTTTGGGTAGTATGCTCTTCCGCGTTGCCGCGAGTTTTCTGCTGATCTTGGCGGGCATGGCGGTGTTCTATTACGCTTTTCCGGACATCTATCTCGGGCGCGGCGCGCTGGGCGCTGCTTGCGTAACAGGGCTGGGCGCGGTGCTGCTGATGCGCGCCACATTATTCCGCTGGGCGGACCTGGATATCCTTAAGCACCGCATGCTGGTGCTCGGCACCGGTACCCGCGCCGCCAAGGTCATGGAATTGTTGCGTGCCGCGGATAGCCGCCGCCGCATGCATATGGTCGGTTTTTTACCGCTACAGGGCCTGCATCATTTCGTCGACCATAGCTTGATTTTATCCGAGCAGTTACCGTTGCCGCAGGTCGTCGACAAATACCAGGTCGACGAAATCGTGGTTGCGGTGCGCGAACGCCGTGGCGGCGGTTTGCCGGTGAACGAGTTGCTGGAGTGTAAGCTTAAGGGCGTGCATATTATCGAGCTTTCCAGTTTTTTCGAGCGCGAGCGCGGCCAGGTGCAGCTCGAGTCGCTTAACGCGAGCTGGATGGTGCTGTCGGAGGGTTTTCAGCAGGGGATTTTGCGCGACGTCGTGAAGCGTTTATTCGACCTAACGGCGAGCCTCGCTTTGCTCGTTCTGGCCTCGCCGGTAATCGTATTGGCGGCGCTCGCCATTGTGCTGGAGTCGGGCTTTCCTTTGTTTTACCGGCAAGAGCGCGTTGGCCTCGGCGGTAAAATTTTCACTATCCTCAAGTTCCGTAGTATGGTGCAGAATGCCGAGCGCGATGGCGCCCCGCAGTGGGCGCAGGCGGGGGACGCCCGGGTGACCTGGGTGGGTGGCATCATTCGGAAATTGCGTATCGATGAACTACCGCAAATATTTAATGTTTTCCGCGGCGATATGAGTTTCGTCGGGCCGCGCCCGGAGCGCCCGTTCTTCGTCGATCAATTGCTCGAGCAGGTACCCTATTACGCTGCGCGGCATAGCATTAAGCCCGGCATTACCGGCTGGGCGCAGGTGCGCTACCCCTACGGCGCCTCGCTCGAAGATGCCATCGAAAAATTACAATATGATCTCTACTATGTGAAAAACCACACCTTTTTCTTGGATTTATTGATCCTGTTCCAAACCGCACAGGTCGTGTTGTTTGGCAAGGGGGCGCGATAGCGGCAATGTCTGCACTTTCGATTGGCGCGGTGAGTTACGGCATCGCGGCGGTGGCCTTCGCCGCATTGACCGGCTTGCTTGCCGCGAGCTGGCGCGGAAAATTTCAGGGCGCGCTGTTGGCAACGGCGGCGGGGGCGAGCGCCTTATGGGCCGCATCCAGCGCGTATGCTACCGCGACGAATGAATATGTCGCGCTTGCGGATTTTCCTGGAAATTGTGCGTGACGGACTGTGGCTCCTATTCTTGTGGAAGCTGCTCGAGTCGCGGGCGAGCCTGGAAACGGGCCGCTCGCGCGTGCAGCTGCAATACTTATTCAGGCTGGGTGCCATGTTCATCAGCGCGGTGCTGGCATTCACTCTCGTTTTACACGCACGCATCGTGCCGAATGCCGAAGCCGCCGCGTTTAGCCTGTTGATCATCGGCCGCCTGATCATCGCCGTGACGGGCCTGGTATTGGTGGAGCAGCTTTACCGCAATGCGCCCGAGGCGCAGCGCTGGGCGATCAAGTATTTCTGTTTAGGGTTGGGCGGTTTGTTCGCGTACGACTTTTATCTCTATTCCGATGCCATGCTGTTCCACGCCGTGGATACGGATATCTGGAACACGCGTGGCATGATCAACGCGCTGGTTGTGCCGTTCATCGCGGTGTCCGCCGCGAGGAACCCCCAGTGGTCGCTGGATATCTTTGTGTCGCGGCGGGTAGTGTTCCACACGACTACCTTGTTTGGTGCCGGCGCATACCTGCTGTTTATGGCGGCGGCTGGCTATTACATCCGGTTGTTCGGCGGCAGCTGGGGTGGGATGTTGCAGGCCGCGTTCTTGTTTGGTGCAGCGGCGGTACTGCTTGCAGTGCTATTTTCCGGCGCGCTGCGCGCCCGGCTCAAAGTGTTTTTGAGCAAACATTTTTTCAACTACAAATACGATTATCGCGAAGAATGGCTACGTTTCACGCACACTTTATCCGCGGGCGAGCCGGGCATGAAATTGCGCGAACGCTCACTGCAGGCGGTTGCCGAATTAATGGATAGCCCCGCCGCCGCGCTGTGGATCGAGGAGGGCGGCGAGTTTCGCCAGGTTGCGCAGTGGAATCTGCCAGCCATTGACGAAATCGAAGACGGGCAGTGTTCCTTATGCCGCTTTCTCGCCGAGCGGCAATGGGTGGTGAATTTGAAAGAATATGCCAAACAGCCGGACGTGTATGGCGATTTGCGTCTGCCGGCATGGCTAGACGCCTTGCCGCGCGCGTGGTTGATCGCGCCCTTGATTTTGCATGAGCGCCTAATGGGGTTTATCGTGCTTGCGGAT
>DAIAMA010000076.1 GCA_027438535.1 bacterium | reverse complement strand
CCGCAGGATTATTGTCCGGCTGATCGCATAACGTCGCCGAACCTGCTTCGTTGCGCTCATAAAACGCCTCGTCGAAAGGCGTGTTTAGTACGTAGTCGCGATTCTGCCGCAACCACGTATAGGCGGTGTTCCTGACGATGGCGAGCAGCCATGCCCGCGCATCGTCGCCATGCATCCCATCGAAGAACTTGAAGGCGCGCAAATAAGCTTCCTGCACAATATCTTGCGCATCCTGATCGCTGTGGCTCAACCAGCGCGCCAAGTTGTAAGCGGCGTTCAAATGCGGCAAGGTCACCTCGCCGAACCGCTTGGCTCTCATCGCTTCAGTCACTGCCATCCTGTCATGTGCTCATACCGATTAGCGCGCCATTTTATTCCAGTACCCATCTTAAATCTATTCGCGGCACGGCGCGCGCCCGCAGCGCACGAAAAATTTTACCGTCTCGGGAATAAAGGCGCGGCAGAAGCGGTATTACCCTTTGCAGCCGTTCATTCTCTCTACATTTATTTAGGAGGAAACATGGAAAAAATGTTGGATAGACGCGATTTTTTGAAACTGGCCGGATTGGGAGGCGTGGTGTTCGTTTCCGGATTGGCGGGTTGTTCCGATATACCCAAACGCAGTGATGCGGATGACTTTTATTTCGTTCAACTTTCGGACAGCCACTGGGGTTTTAAAGGGCCGAAAGTCAACCCGGATGCGGAAGGCACGCTGAAGAAGGCAGTCGCCGCGGTCAACAGCTTGGCGCAGCCGCCGGATTTCATCGTCTTCACCGGCGACTTGACCCACACCACCGACGACCCCCAGGAGCGCAGAAAACGTATGTCGGAGTTCCGCGATATCGTGAGCGAACTCAAGGTGAAAAACATTCATTTCATGCCGGGTGAGCACGATGCCTCGCTGGATCACGGCGAAGCCTTTCAGGAGTTTTTCGGCAAAACGCATTACACCTTCGATCACAAGGGCGTGCATTTCATCGTACTAGACAATGTTTCCGATCCCACGGCAAGTATCGGCGAGGCGCAGTTGCAATGGCTCGCGGCGGATTTGAATGCCCAGCCCAAAGACACAAGAATCGTGGTATTCACCCATCGCCCGCTGTTCGACCTCTATCCGCAATGGGACTGGGCTACCCGTGATGGCGCCAAAGCGATCGCGCTGCTGATGCCACACCCCAATGTCACCGTGTTCTACGGACACATTCATCAGGAAAATCACCACATGACCGGGCATATCGCGCACCACTCGGCAAAGGGGCTGATGTTCGCGCTGCCCGCACCCGGCTCGCAGCCCAAGCGCACGCCGCTGCCATGGGATGCGGCACAGCCGTATAAAGGACTGGGCTATCGCGACGTCGAAGCCGAGGTGCAGAAGGCTGAATACCGCATTACGGAACTGCCCGTAGTGAAAGGATAGCGCCATGAATCTCAACGCACGCGGATTTAAGATGCTGGCCTTGGCTACCGTTCTGGGCGCCAGCCTGGTGCGCGCGGGCGATTATGCGAGCATGCAAACAGGAGAGCCCGTCATCAAAATCGTCGCAAAAAAATTCGAGTACACGCCGAATGTAATCAAGCTGAAAAAAGGGGTGCCGGTGGTGCTCGAATTTACCACGCTCGACGTCTTGATGGGCTTCAAGGTGCCGGATCTAGGGATACGCGCGGATATTATTCCGGGCAAGGTTTCGCGGATACGTGTGGTGCCTGACAAGGTTGGGACTTTCCCGTTTCTATGCGATATATTTTGCGGTAGCGGGCACGAAAACATGACCGGAGCCCTCATCGTGAGCGAATGACTCGGGCTAAAGAAACGCTGGCGCGCCGTACGGATCGGATACGGCGCGCCAGCCGCTTTACAGCACATAGCGCGCTAAATCTTCGCTCTTCGCCAAGGTATCCAGTTTGGCATTCACATAAGCCGCGTCGATGGTAATAGCCGCGCCGCTTTGTTTGTCGGCGGCGAACGCCAATTCCTCCAGCAATTTTTCCATCACCGTGTAAAGCCTGCGCGCGCCGATATTCTCGGTGCGCTCGTTCACTTCATAGGCGATCTCGGCCAAGCGCCGGATACCCTCGCCGGTAAAACTTAGGTGCACGCCCTCGGTTTCCAGCAGCGCTTGGTATTGGTGCGTGAGGCAGGCATCGGTACCGGTCAGAATGCGCGCGAAGTCATCCACCGTCAGCGATTCGAGCTCGACCCGGATCGGGAAGCGGCCTTGCAGTTCGGGAATCAGATCGGACGGTTTGGCAAAATGAAACGCGCCGCTGCCGATAAATAAAATATGGTCGGTCTTGACCATGCCGTATTTGGTGGTGACCGTCGTACCTTCCACCAGCGGCAACAGATCGCGCTGTACGCCTTGACGCGAAACATCGGCGCCGCTGGTCTCGGCGCGGCTGGTGATTTTATCGATTTCGTCGAGGAACACGATGCCATTTTGCTCGACATCGTTTAGCGCGCCGAGCTTGAGATCGTCTTCGTTCACCATCTTCAGCGCTTCTTCCTCCGTCAGCAGCTTGAATGCCTCGCGCACTTTGAGTTTGCGCTGTTTTTTGCGGCCACCGCCTAAATTTTGGAACATGCCCTGCAATTGCGAGGTGAGATCTTCCATGCCGGGCGGGGCGAAAATTTCCATATTCGCGGCAGAAGCGCTGATTTCGATTTCGATTTCCTTGTCGTCGAGCGCGCCTTCGCGCAGCATTTTTCGGAATTTCTGGCGCGTGGCGCTTTCCTCCGGTCTAGATTCTGCCTCGTCGAAACCGCCCGTGCGCGCGCCCGGCAACAGCGCATCGAGTATGCGCTCCTCGGCGGTTTCCTCGGCGCGGAATTGCACTTGCTTGGTCGCGTGCTCGCGTGCTTGCTTCACTGCCATTTCGACCAGATCGCGGATGATGCTATCCACATCGCGCCCGACATACCCGACTTCCGTGAACTTGGTCGCCTCGACTTTAATGAAGGGCGCATGCGCAAGCCGCGCCAGACGCCGCGCGATTTCGGTCTTACCGACGCCGGTGGGGCCGATCATCAAAATATTCTTGGGGGTAATTTCCTGGCGTAGCGGCTCCGCCACTTGCGCGCGCCGCCAGCGATTGCGCAGGGCAATCGCCACCGCGCGCTTGGCCGCGTCTTGGCCAACGATATGTTTATCGAGTTCGTGAACAATTTCTTGGGGAGTCATTTGCATGGTTTATTCAGTCTTTAAGCGCGAGGCGCAAGCCATTGCCTCATTCCAAAATCTCGATTACGTGATTCTGGTTAGTGTAGATGCACAAATCGGCGGCGATGGTGAGCGACTGCTTCACGATCTCGGCCGGCGTCATGTCGGTATGCTCCAGCAGCGCACGCGCCGCGCTTTGCGCGTAAGGTCCACCGCTGCCAATGGCAAGCAGCCCCTGCTCCGGTTCGAGCACATCGCCGTTGCCGGTGAGAATGATCGAGGTCTCGTGATCGGCCACGGCAAGCATGGCTTCCAAGCGGCGCAAAATCCGATCGGTGCGCCAATCCTTGGCCAACTCCACCGCGGCCCGCAGCAAATGGCCTTGATGCTTTTCCAATTTCGATTCGAAGCGCTCGAACAGGGTAAACGCATCCGCGGTGCCGCCGGCGAAACCGGCGAGAATTTTGTCGTGATACAGGCGGCGCACTTTACGCGCCGACGCCTTGATGACGATATTACCCAGGGTGACCTGGCCATCGCCCCCGAGCGCGACCTGCGTGCCGCGGCGCACGGAAAGAATGGTAGTGCCGTGATATTGCTCCATGATCGATCCAGGTAAGGGGAAAAATTAGCGTTGCTTGCGGCGCACGACCGTCGCATATTCGGTCACGCCCATCACATCGAACAGGGCGTGCACCATTTCATTCGTGCCGCTGATCGTGACTTGCTTGCCTTGCTGGTTCAGCGCGATGAGGGTATTGATGAAGGCGCCGACGGTGACGAAATCCACGCGTACCGTGCCGGTCATATCAATTAAAACCTGCGTGCGGCTTTCGGCGTGGCGCTCGAGATCGCGCAATTTATAATCGGTGCCGGTGGACAGCACGCCCTCGATACTGAAGTGCTCCGCTTCCGCGGGCGCTTCCGGCGCATCGGATTCGACAGCAGCCGCGGTTTGCACCGTCTCCGGCAATGCCTCCCAGGAGGGGGGCGACAACTCGAAAGTCACGGCATAGTCCACCGCCGCGTCTTCAAATTCGTTTTGTAATCCCAGCACCTGGTACAACTCGAACAACAAAAGCCAATACCGTTTCTCCTGCCGTGCATCGCCCTCGAAGGTGTTTTTGACGGCCTGCGCGAATGCTTCCGCGCCCGCCACCGTAATGCGTTTTCCGGTGCGGCGTATGCTCTGCAATGCGGCCGCGAATTGCGCGGCCATGTCCGCCTCGATGCCGCTGGCGGCGGCCAAATCCAGCTTCACGCCGCCATCGGAGTCGGCCAATTTCAGCATGCGCTCGATATCCGCGGCTTGCGCCGCGCCGATCCGCCCCTTGAACTGCACGCTGCTCGCCATACCGCGCTTCGGTGCCGGCTTCGGCACCGGCGCCGCTTGCCGCGGCCCCTCCCAGACGGGCGCGGAACGCTCGAATCGAACCACGAACTCCATCGACAAATCATCGAAGGGCTGTTTCATGTTTTGGGTTTGGTACAGATCGAACAGCAAGAGCCAGGGATGCAAATCGCGTGATTCGGCGTTTTCTTTGATAAAGCCCAGCAGCGCGGCGATTGCTTCCGTCACGCGCTCGTTGGCATAGAGAATCGCCGCTTCTTCCACCGCGGAATGCGATTCAGCGGCGGCGCCCGTTCCGTCATAGGACAGATCGTCGAATTCCACCATCTCCATCTCGGCAGGCGGTGGCGGCGCGACCGTCGTCTGAGGCGCGGGAGCGCTGCCGGCCAGCGGCTTCGGCGCCACGGGCTTCGGCGGGGTCATGGTCTGGGGCGCTTCGCCCTTGCGTTTAAAAAATGAAAAGACCACGTGGTCTCGCGGTAATTGAGATGATCCGGAAATTCAGCTTGCCGATGCGGCCACTCAGCATGCATTGCCGCATTCGGCGCGTTCTCTACAACGTCTTCATCATAAGGGCAAAGCCCCGCCCTATCAAGCGTCGCGCGCAAAAACAAAAAGCGGCATTGCGCCGCCTTTGTTGTCCCATAAAGCCAGGATTATTTCTTGGCGTATTTCTGGCGGAATTTTTCCACCCGGCCGGCGGTATCCAGTATCTTTTGCTTGCCGGTATAGAACGGATGGCACTGCGAGCAGACTTCGATGTGCAGATCGCGCGCCATGGTGGAGCTTGTCTTGAACTGGTTGCCGCAACTACAAGTCACGGAAATTTCAGTGTAATTCGGATGAATTTCAAGAACGGCAATGTCGAGGCGACCAAGGTCGGCGCGCTATCGAAATCGCAGTTGACGGCATTTATTGACAGCAACGTTTGAACTCGCTAGGCTTAGCTTCTAAAGTTTTCCGAACCGGCGCCCGATAACATTAACAACGGGCGTTTGTTCAAGTTCCGGGTTCCGCCCGGGCCCCGCTCCAAACATCCAAGCCCTGTTTCCTCACATCACACTATTGGTCTATGCATTTATCCGATCTTAAACACCACCACGTGCAAGAACTCGTGGATATGGCTGTTACCCATGAAATCGAAGGCGCAAGCCGCCTAAGAAAACAAGATCTTATCTTCGCGCTGCTGAAAAACCAGGCGCGTAAGGGCGAGAGCATTTATGGCGACGGTACCTTGGAAGTGCTGCAAGACGGCTTCGGCTTCTTGCGCTCGCCCGATACCTCCTATCTTGCCGGGCCGGACGATATTTACGTCTCGCCCTCCCAGATCCGGCGCTTCAATTTGCACACCGGGGATACCATCGAGGGCGAGATTCGCACCCCGAAAGACGGCGAGCGCTATTTCGCGCTGGTGAAAGTGGATACCGTCAACGGCGAGCCGCCGGAGAACGCCAAAAATAAAATTCTGTTCGAGAACCTGACGCCGCTGTTTCCGACCAAGCCGATGAAGCTCGAACGCGATATCGCCAGCGAAGAAAACATCACCGGGCGCGTGATCGACATGATCGCGCCCATCGGCAAAGGCCAGCGCGGCTTGCTCGTGGCTTCGCCCAAGTCCGGTAAGACGGTGTTGCTGCAGCAGATTGCTCACGCCATCACCGCCAATCATCCGGATGTGGTCATGATCGTGCTGCTGATCGACGAGCGCCCGGAAGAAGTGACGGAAATGACGCGCACCGTACGCGGCGAAGTGGTCGCTTCCACCTTTGACGAGCCCGCCACGCGCCATGTGCAGGTGGCGGAAATGGTGCTGGAAAAAGCCAAGCGCCTGGTCGAGCATAAAAAAGACGTGGTGATTTTGCTCGACTCGATTACCCGGCTGGCGCGCGCTTATAACACCGTGGTGCCGGCTTCCGGCAAGGTGCTCACTGGCGGCGTCGATGCGAATGCCTTGCAGCGCCCCAAGCGCTTCTTCGGCGCGGCACGCAATATCGAAGAAGGCGGATCGCTCACTATCA
>DAIAMA010000075.1 GCA_027438535.1 bacterium | reverse complement strand
ACCTACTACCCTTTGCAGCAATATGGTTTGCGCCTGCGCTTCGTGGATGTGGAACTGGATACCTTGAATCTGGACGTGTCGAAATTGGAAGCCGCGCTCACGCCCAAGACTCGCATGGTGGTGGCGGTGAGTATCCTCGGCAACCCGGCGGCGCTGGATGTGATACGCGCTTTCTGCGACAAGCACGGCCTCTATCTGTTCGAAGACAATTGCGAATCCATGGGGGCCACGCTGAACGGCAAGCTTACCGGCACGTTCGGCGACATCGGCACCTTCAGCTCCTTTTTCTCGCATCACATCGCCACCATGGAAGGCGGGGTGATCGTCACCGACGATACCGAGATTTATCACATTGCCAAGTCGCTGCGCGCGCATGGCTGGACGCGGGACTTGCCGCCCGGCAGCGCTATTTACGAAAAGCGTGACGATGATTTTTACGAAGCCTACCGCTTCATTTTGCCCGGCTATAATGCGCGCCCCTTGGAGCTGTCGGGTGCGATCGGTATCGAGCAACTAAAAAAACTCGATGGCTTGATCGCCGTGCGGCGCAAGAACGCCGCGCTGTTTACCCAGCTTTTCAACGGCGACGATCGCTTCATTATTCAGCGCGAGAATGGCAGCAGCTCTTGGTTTTCGTTCACGGTGATTTTAAATCCACGATACAAGATCGACCGCAAGCGTGTGATGCAAGCGCTGAAAGACGCCGACATTGGCTACCGCATCATCACCGGCGGCTGTTTTCTGCGTCACGACGTCATCAAGTATTTCGATTACGACACCGTGGGTAAAATTGTGAACGCTAACCTCGCCCATGATCGCGGTTTCTTCGTCGGCAATCATCCGCAGGAACTGACCGAGCAGATCACGCGTTTGCATGCGGTGCTGACGCGTGCCGCGCGCTGATGGAAGCGATTATTCTCGCCGGCGGCTTGGGCACGCGGCTGCGCGCCGTGGTGCCGGATCTGCCCAAGCCGATGGCGCCGGTACACGGCCGGCCTTTCCTCGAACATCAGATGGACTATTGGATCGCGCAAGGCGTGACGCGTTTCATTCTCTCCGTGGGGTACAAGCGCGAATTGATCGAAGCGCATTTTGGCGATCATTACCGGTATTGCCCCGTGACCTATGCCCGCGAGGAAGAAGCGCTCGGCACCGGCGGCGGTTTGCTGTTAGGTTTGGCCAGAGCGCGGGACGACACGGTTTTGGTAGTGAACGGCGATACGTTTTTCGAGGCGGAGCTCGTCACGATGCGCGAACGGCATGCCGCTGTCCAAGCACACGTGACGGTCGCGCTGCGCCGCGTGCCGCATAACGACCGCTATGGTGAAGTCGCATTGGATGCGCACGGCGCCATTACGGGCTTCCACACGAAGCCTTCGGGCGGTGAAGGTATAATCAACGGTGGCGTGTATGTGATGCAGCGCGAAGCGTTGCTCGGCCTGGGTTGGAAACCCGGCGATAAAGTGGCCTTGGAGCAAGAAATATTTCCCGCTTTATTGAAGCGAAAAATGAAAATGCTCGGCGTGACATTCGCGGGCGCCTTCGTCGATATCGGCGTGCCGGAAGATTACCGGCGCGCCGCGGCCATGCTGCCTAAGCCGGTTTAAGTAAGGCGAATCCAAGACGGTGTTTTTTAATTCCTAGACTCGATCGAGAGGCAATATGAAACATATTCTAGTAACGGGCGGTGCGGGTTATTTGGGGTCGACCCTGGTGCCGGAGTTGCTCAATGCGGGTTATAAAGTGACGGTCATAGACAACTTCATGTTCAAGCAGACCAGCCTGAACCATGTATGCCACCATCCGAATTTCGAAGTAGTGAAGGGCGATATCCGGGTCGAAAGCGCCATGCTGCCGCTGATGAAAAAAGCCGATGTGATTATTCCGCTGGCCGCGCTGGTCGGCGCGCCGCTGTGCTCCAAGGATCCGGTGGGCGCCACCACCATCAATCACGACGCGATCATGATGATGCTGAAGCATGTGTCCAAAAATCAAATCTTGCTCATGCCGACCACCAATAGCGCCTACGGCACCGGCGACGAAAACAACTATTGCACCGAGGAATCGCCATTGCGTCCGATTTCCAATTACGCAATCGAAAAAGTGGAAATTGAAAAAGCCTTCATGCAGCATCCGAATGCCATCAGCTTCCGGCTGGCGACGGTGTTCGGCATGTCGCCGCGCATGCGCATCGATTTGCTGGTGAACGACTTCACTTATCGCGCGGTGTACGATCGCTTCGTGGTGCTGTTCGAGAGTCAATTCAAGCGCAACTACATTCATGTGCGCGACGTGATGCGCGTGTTCATGCATGCGCTGACCAACTTCGACAAGATGAAGGGGCAGATCTACAACGTGGGCTTGTCCGACGCCAACGTCTCGAAAAAAGAGTTATGCGAACACATCGCCAAGCAACTGCCCGAGTTTGTGTATCTAGATGCGCCGGTGGGCAAAGATCCGGATCAGCGTAACTACATCGTGTCCAACGCCAAGATCGAAGCCACCGGCTTCAAGCCGCAGTATTCGCTGGATACGGGCATCGCCGAATTGATCAAGGGCTACTCGATGATCCGGAATGCCATTTATGGCAATGTGTGAAGCCCGTGATACCGGCTTCCGGCGAGAACGCCGGCGCTACCGCTCTGCGTCAGACTGATTTTGGAAGCCTTCGACTATCTTATTGTCGGCGCCGGTATCGTTGGTCTTAGTACCGCCTGGGAACTCAAACGCCGAGATCCCAATACACGCATCCTAATCTTGGAAAAAGAGCAGCGCGTCGGCGTGCATGCCAGCGGCCGCAATAGCGGCGTGCTGCATTCCGGCATCTACTATGGCGCGAACACGCTCAAAGCCAAGGTTTGCGCCGCCGGCGCGGCGAAGATGCGCGAATTCGCCGCCGAACACGGTATTCGCTGCAAGCGCTCGGGCAAGGTTATCGTCGCCACGAGCGCTAAAGACCTGATCACGCTCGAACGGCTGCTCAACAACGCGCGCGACAACCATATTCGCGCCGAAAAGCTGGATGCGGACACCATACGTTCCATCGAGCCCCATGCTTATCCCTACCAAGCGGGCATTTATAGTCCGGATACGGCGGTCATCGACAGCCTGGGCGTGGTGGAAAAGTTGCGCGATTTATTGACGAATCAGGGCGTGATACTACGCTACGGCCAGAATGTGAATACGGTAAAATTCGACACGCGCGTCATCGAGGCGAGCGGCGAGCGTTTTAGCTATGGCTTTCTGTTTAACTGTGCCGGCGCCAATGCCGATCGAATCGCCCGGCCATTCGGCGTCGGCGGGCAGTATGCGCTGCTGCCGTTCAAGGGGCTGTATTACAAACTCGCTCCCGGGCGCGATTACTTGGTGAAGAGCAGTATCTATCCGGTGCCGGATATCAGCTTGCCGTTTCTCGGCGTGCACTTGACGCGCGTGATCAGCGGCGATGTGTATGCCGGGCCGACCGCGATTCCCGCATTCGGGCGCGAGAACTACGGCATGCTGTCGGGCTTGCATGTCGGCGAGAGCCTGCGTATTGGCTGGCGTCTGTTGCAAATGTATACCTCCAACCGGCAAAATTTCCGGTATCTGATGCATACCGAAATGAGCAAATACTTGAAATCGCATTTTCTGGAGGCGGTGCAAAAGCTGGTGCCGGAAGTGCGGGCGGCGGATTTGCTGCCTTCGGCTAAGGTCGGCATCCGTCCACAATTGGTGAATATCCGCGAGCGGCGCTTGGAGATGGATTTCGTGCTCGAACGCACGCCATACTCCTTGCATGTATTGAACGCCATTTCGCCCGCCTTCACCAGTTCCTTTGCCTTCGCGGAAATGATCGTGGACCGGCATGAGATAGCGGTATGAGCGAGAAATTACCCGAGATCAAGCTCCATCGGCGGCGCTTGGTAGCGGAAAATCCGCGCTTTGAATTATTCTTCGATCACATCGAACAAGCCGATGGTCAACAAGTCGAGAATTTTCTAGTGGTCGCGCCGCGCGTCAAAACCGAGCGCCTGGTTACCGGTGTGTCGGTGTTTCCGATTTGGCGGAGCAAAGTGGCTTTGGTGCGTGTCTATCGTCATCCGCTACGCGCTTATTGCTGGGAATTGCCGCGTGGCTTCATCGATGAAGGCGAGGCACCCGAGGCGTCGGCACGGCGCGAGCTGGAAGAAGAAACCGGCCTTATTTGCCGCGCCGAGGATTTGCAGTCGCTTGGCCTGTATGCGCCGGAAGCCGGAACGATGGCGGCGCGGGTGCATTTGTTCGCGGCGCATCGTTGCGAACGCAAGAGCGGATTCATCGCGGAAGAATTCGGGCATCGCGAATTGCGATTTTTCGAATTAAGCGAAATCGGCGCCATGATTCAGCAAGGCGAGATCGAGGATCCGGGCATTATGATCGCTTATTGCCGGTATGCCTCCCATGCCTAGGCGCGCGATTTTCGTCGACCGCGACGGCACGCTCAACGTGGAGAAAAACTATCTGCACCGGTGGCAAGACTGGGAATGGATTCCCGGCGCGGTGGAGGCGATTAAACGCTTCAATACGGCGGGCTATTTGCTTATCGTCATCTCCAATCAAGCCGGGGTTGCGCGCGGTTTGTACAGTGAAGCGGATATCGATGCCCTGCACCGCCAAGTCGATGCGGACTTGCAGCGTCAAGGCGGCCGCATCGATGCTTATTATTATTGCCCGCATCATCCGGAACACGGCGCCGTGCGCGACTGTGACTGCCGTAAGCCCGAACCGGGCATGCTATTGCAAGCCGCGCGCGAGCACGACATCGACCTGGCGCGATCCTACCTCATCGGCGACAAAATCAGCGACGTGGAAGCGGGCTTGAGCGCGGGCGTAACGCCGATCTTGGTCGAGACCGGCTATGGCGCGCAAGAACGCATCGCGCTACCGCCCGCGGTGCTGGCAGTGCGCGATGTGGGTGCGGCGGCGGAGTGGATATTGAGCGAGTAAGGGCGAAGCATGCCTCGCCCGCCTAAGATAAGAGGTCAATGTGCAAAGTCTGTGGAACGATCAAGAAGCCGCCCGCTATTCAGGTGATTTACAGTTGCGGGTGTATACCTCGCGCCTGTTGGGACGCGATAAATCGCTGGTGCTGCACGGCGGTGGCAATACCTCGGTGAAATTGCGCGAGAAAAATATCCTGGGCGCGGAGGAAGACCTGCTCTATGTCAAAGGCAGCGGCTGGGATTTGGAGTACATCGAGGCGGCGGGTTTCGCGCCGGTGCGGCTCGATCACATGCTGAAATTGGCGCAATTGCCGCAGCTCAGCGACCCGCAGATGGTGAATGAACTGGTGACGCACATGACGCGTGCTTCCGCGCCTGTGCCCTCGGTCGAGACTATCCTGCATGCGCTGTTGCCGTATAAATATGTCGATCATACCCATGCCGACGCGGTGATTGCGCTGACCAATACGGCGCATGGTGAGCAGCGCATCCGCGAGATTTATGGCAACGCGGTCGTGATTATCCCTTATGTGATGCCCGGATTCGGCTGGATCGCGTTCTTCGATCGGGATCCCGGCGCCGTTCGCCATGCCGGGATCGATGGTCGAGATCGGCGCCGCCACATAAAATGGGATAGCATGGCGCTGCGCCAGCACCGCGACCATGTAAGTGCCGATCTTATTCGCGACATCGCCATTCGCCGCAATGCGATCCGCGCCGACGATGACCGCATCGATTTCTCCCCGGCTCATCAGATGCCCCGCCATGCCATCGGTGATCAGTGTCACCGGAATGCCTTCCTGCATCATCTCCCATACCGTGAGACGTGCGCCCTGCAAGAAAGGGCGGGTCTCATCCGCGATAACGGCGATGCGCTTCCCTGCCTCGACCGCTGAGCGAATCACGCCTAGGGCCGTGCCATGTCCCGCCGTCGCCAACGCCCCGGCGTTGCAATGCGTCAGCACCCGCGCCTCATTTTTCAACAACAAGGCTCCGTGTTCACCCATGGCGCGGTTAATACGCACATCTTCCGCCAAAATCTCATGCGCTTCATTTAATAGCCTTTGTGCAACTTGAAGAGGATCGAGCGCGCCCATGGCTTGCCACACACGACGCATGCGCGTTAACGCCCAAAATAGGTTGACTGCCGTAGGGCGGCTGTGCGCCAACACATCAAAACCGGCTTCAAGCTGCTGCGTGAACTGCCCGCCGGAATTGGATGGCGCCAAGCTGAGCGCTTCCAACGCCACGCCATAAGCCGCCGCACAGCCAATGGCCGGCGCGCCCCGCACCACCATGCTGCGAATGCCTTGCGCCACGCTCGCCGCCGAATCATAGGCGAGATACTCGATTCGGGCGGGCAAGACGCGCTGGTCTATCATCTCCAGCCTTGCGCCCTGCCAACGCAGGGTTTCTACCATCGAGCTAGCCATATCAAATCACCCTATCGTTTCCGCCATCCACCGGGATTTGCGCAGCGGTGGTCTTGGCGAATAGCACCCCGCACAACTCGGCGGCCAATTCGGCCACATCCTGGCTGGTCACTTCGGTTTTTAACACGTTGTTGCGTTTATAT
>DAIAMA010000074.1 GCA_027438535.1 bacterium | reverse complement strand
GCGGCGATTTCCTCATCCGAATCGTTTTTGCCGGGGATCAGCAGGGTGGTAATTTCCAGCCACACATCGGTCTCGCGTTTGAGATAGGTCAGCGTATCCAGCACCGGCTGCAAATGCGCACCGGTGAGCTTGATATAAAAATCATCGGTGAAAGCTTTGAGGTCGACGTTAGCCGCGTCCATCTTGGCATAGAACTCGCGCCGCGCCTGGTCGTGCATGTAGCCGGCGGTCACGGCGACCGTCTTGATGCCCAATTCGTGACAGGCGTCGGCGACATCCATCGCATACTCGGCGAAGATCACCGGATCGTTGTAAGTGAAGGCCACGCTCTTGCAAGCATGTAGCTGGGCGGCGCGCGCGATTTCTTCCGGTCTGGCTTGATCCATCAAGCGATCCATTTCGCGCGATTTGCTGATGTCCCAGTTCTGGCAAAATTTACACGCGAGATTGCAGCCGGCGGTGCCGAAAGAAAACACGCTGCTGCCGGGATAGAAATGGGCCAACGGTTTTTTCTCGATCGGATCGATGCAAAAACCCGAGGAGCGGCCATAAGTGGTGAGGACCATCTCGCCGCCTTGCATCTTGCGCACGAAGCACGCGCCGCGTTGGCCTTCGTGAAGCCGGCAATCGCGCGGGCATAGGTCGCATTGAATGCGACCGTCATCCAGTTTATGCCACCAGCGGCCGGGGTAATGAGATTCGGTGACCGTCATGCGATTTTCTCCTCGCTGCTCGCGGGTTCTTTCCACTTGGTCACGGTGTAGCGCGCGAGTTTCACGCCCGTGGCCCAGAAATTCGGCGCCAAACCCGCTTTGCGTTTGAGATGCGCCATGAATATTTCCGGATCGGGCAGTTGCTCCCATACTTGAGGCAGAAAGGTGCCGCGGAAGTGACCGTACTCGAAAATAAGGCCGTCCACCCCGGGTCGCAGCTGCGCCAGCGCATGCTGCTCCGATTCGAAGGCGATCGGCTCGCTCGCGGACAGCAACGATACCTCGATCAGCGTGTAGCTTAATTCCGCGTGCCGTAGCGGCGGAAAGCGCGGATCACGGAACGCCGCCGCCAGCGCATTGGCTTTCACGTCATCGAGCAGCGGGCGGTGCGCCTCCAGCGTACCGATACAGCCGCGCAGTTCGCCGGCTTGCGTAAGCGTGACAAAAGTCGCGCCTGCTGCTTGCAGCCAAGGGGCGTCGGCGGGCGCGCCGAGGGGCTGGCCAAGCGCACTGCCAATGGCGCTGCGCGCAATCTGCAGCAGAATATGGCCCTGCTCAATGGACATGGCGCTCACCTTCCACGAAGGCAAATGCGGCATAGCCAACTACTTGTTCGGGCCCGCCCGCGGTGTCGCCGGAGTTGCGCAGATCGAGCAGTTCCGGTTTGAGGCCATGCCGCTTCGCCGCGACCATGAGCCCATTCACCGGCGTGCCGCCGCAGGCCTGTTCGTGGCTGATGCCGGTTTGCAGGCGCAGAATCATGGCGCTGGTTTCTTGATCGACGCGCCGTGCCAGAGCATAGGGTAAGTAGTGCGAAAGATCGGAGCTAATCACGATGAGCGTTTCCGGCCCGCCCCACAGCCGGTCTAAGACTTGGGCCACTTCTTCGCTGCTGGCGTCGCCTACCACCAGCGGCACGAGCGCGAATTCGCCCAATACTTTTTGCAGGAAAGGCAATTGCACTTCGATCGAATGCTCCAGTGCATGCGCTGCGTCGCTGCTTACCACCTGCGGCAGCGCGCGGATAGCGTCGCACGCGGCTTGGTCGATACGCACATGGCCCAGAGGGGTGGCGAATGCCTCGGTCCGCGGCAGCGCCAAGCCGCGTACCGGCACGCGGTGCGCCGGCCCCAGCAGCACGACGCGCGTAATTTGCTCACGGTAGGCAATCAAGCGCCGGTAGGCGCTGGCAGCGACCGGCCCGGAATAGATATATCCGGCATGCGGTACAATAAGCGCTTTCGGCAACGTGCCATGGACAGGCGGCGCGGCGTCGAGCAAAGCGTCGAGATCACGGCTCAATATTTGTCCGTTATCCGGATAAAACGCGCCGGCCACTGCGGCGGGACGAATCAGATTCATGGTGCATTACTCCAAACCAAGTAATACCCTAAGTGGGTGCTGGCGCCTCGCATTGCAAGCCGTCGAATTTATTCTTGAAGGGGCGAGGCATGCCCGGCCTCTACGTTAACTATAGTCGGCAAATCGAAAAATGAATGCCCCGGAACGCTGTTTTGCTTTGATTCCCGCCGCGGGCAGCGGCAGCCGCATCGGCTCGGGTTTGCCCAAGCAGTACCGGAAGCTCGCCGGCGCGCCGATGTTGCGGCATGCGCTACAAGCGCTGTGCGCCCATCCCAAAATCGAGCAAGTTTTCGTGGTGCTGGCTAGCGATGATGCTTATTTCGCGCGCTACGATTGGACGCCATTCGATGCCAAGCTGCGGCGGCTTTACTGCGGCGGGGTGACGCGCGCCGCGAGCGTGCTGAATGGCTTGCGCGCCATCGCACCAATATTGCAAGCAGAGGATTGGGTGCTGGTGCACGATGCCGCGCGTCCCTGCTTGGCGCAAGCGCATCTTGATGCCTTGATCGCGGAGCTGGCGGAAGACGAAGTAGGGGGCCTGTTGGCGGTGCCGGTGGCAGATACCTTGAAACGTGCCGGCCCGGCTGCGCGCGTGGTCGCCACCGAGCCGCGCGAAAACTTATGGCAAGCGCAAACGCCGCAAATGTTCCGGCACGGTTTGCTGCTGCGCGCCTTGGAAACCCTGGGCACCGACACCCCTACCGACGAGGCGCGCGCCATCGAGCATCTGGGTTTGAAGCCGAAACTGGTGGCGTGCGATGTGACGAATCTCAAGGTGACTTTCCCCGGTGACTTGAAACTCGCCGAGGTGATTTTAAAAAATCTGCGAAGCGAATGGAAATGACGATGCGAATCGGACAAGGTTTTGACGTGCATGCGCTGGTGGCGGGGCGCAAGCTGATCATCGGCGGAGTAGAAATCCCTTATCACTTGGGCTTGGAAGGCCATTCCGACGCCGATGTGCTGCTGCATGCCGTTTGCGATGCGCTGCTCGGCGCCTGTGCGCTGGGGGATATCGGCCGGCACTTCCCCGATTCGGATGCCCGCTATAAAGGCATCGATAGCCGAGAGCTGATGCGCCATGTGATGAATTTGGTGGTGGAGCAGGGTTATCGCGTTGCGAATTTGGATGCGACCATCATCGCGCAGGCACCTAAAATGGCACCGCACATTCCGGCCATGGTGGCGAATATCGCGGCTGATTTAGGTGTCGCGCCAAGTGCCATCAATATCAAGGCGACCACTACCGAGCAGCTCGGTTTCACCGGCCGCGGCGAGGGCATCGCGGCGCAAGCCATTTGTCTCTTGGAGCCGGTCTAGCTTGAATATCGTGGCACCGGTCAGGCTATTTTTCGCGCTCTGGCCGGAGCCCGGCTTGCAAGCAAGTTTTTATGCCGTGGGGCAAAAGCTCTACCGCCGCTGTGGCGGCAGCCGCACGCGGCGCGAGAATATTCATTTGACCCTGGCGTTTTTGGGCGCGGTAGAGGCAGATCAAATGCAGTGCATCACGGGTGTGGCGGATCAGATCGCGCTGCCGGCTTTCGACATATTGTTCAACCGTTTGGGTTGGTGGCACCGTAATCAAGTGGCGTGGGCCGCCGCAGACGAGACGCCGCGCCCGCTCATCGATTTGGTCAAGCAGTTGCAGTTGGGCTTGCGCGCGGTAGGTTTTAAATTCGACGAGCGCCGGTTTCAAGCCCATGTCACGCTGCTGCGTAAAGCGAATTGCCCGCAGGGCTTGATCGATAGCCCGCCCATCGTGTGGAATGCCAAGGACTTTGTTTTAGTGCGATCCACCCTGCATGAGGGGGGATCGCATTATGCAATTGTGCAGCGCTGGCCGTTGCAGCAAACAGCCGATTAAAGATAAATGCAGTGTTCCAGCTTGCCGCCTAATTCGCGCTCGTTCAGGCTGGTGTAGTCCTTGTCCACCGTCTCTGTGGTGAGGGTCGAGACTTGATCCGATAGCCGCGCTTTTAGAATGCCAAGAAAGGGCGAACCCGCCACCAGAATCAGGCGCCCGTATTTGTTCTGTCCTCGGCCATGTTCTAGGCTGCGCGCGATCTCCAGCGCAAAGTGTTCGGCTTCATTCTGCTTCGGATCGGTTGCTTGTTGGCGCGAGGCATGTCCATTGCCCACGCCTTGCACATAACCGGCGCGATCCGAAACCAAGTCGGAGCCCTTCATTCGGCTTTCCGGGTGCAGGAATTCGGAAAGGAGCTTTAATCCCTTGCCGATCCCCGTGTTTTCATACAGACGTGCGCGCGCGGCATTGGCAACCAGAATCCACGTAGTGCTCATAAGACCAGTCTCCCTTTGTGATGAAAACAACGCTATTTTTAGGCTAGCATCTGGGCGGGGAGAGTCAAGACATCGTTATCCTAATTCCTTGCCCGCGGATAGGCATTCATGGGTAAGAACGGCAAAGCCAGTGGGAGAGATGTCCTTGGGATGCAGCACCGTTGCCTGATCGAGCCGAGGATAGTGCTTGAGCGTAGAGCGGTGATAGGCGGGATCGTAATGGTTTACCAGCATGTCGAGCACGAATGCGTCCCAGCGTCCGGTGTTGGCGAGATCATTCCAATGCGCTAAGCGTTCCTTGCTGTGCAAGTCTTTGAGACAGGCGACCTTTTCCAACAAGCTTTGCGGGTTGGCGATGAAGTGGGCGTATTCTTCCTTCAGCAATTGCACGCGCTGCGCGCTGGCGACTTCCAGCAGCACGCAGTGGCTTTGCCACATGCGCTCGATTAGCGCGTCGGGCACGCGCAACTGGCCGATTTTTTTACTCTCCGCTTCCACATACACCGGTTTGGACGGATCAAAATGCCGAAGTTGATGCCAAATTCGGCTATCGAACATTTTTTGCGCCGGCTGGGGCGCATCGGGCAGATTGCCCAGCACCGAGCCGCGATGCGCGGCGAGTTGCTCTAAATCCAATACCTGGCCGCCGGCCGCGGCAAGCGCTTGTAGGAAACGGCTTTTTCCCGAACCGGTTGGCCCGCACACCACGCGGAAGTGAAATGACTGCGGCAGCGTAGAGAGTTCCTCGACCACACGGCGGCGGTAGGCTTTGTAGCCGCCTTCGAGTCGCGCCACTTTCCAGCCGATCTCGCTCAAGATATGCGCCATCGCACCGCTGCGTTTTCCGCCGCGCCAGCAATAGACGAGCGGGCGCCAGTTTTTGGGCTTGGCGGCGAAGCTCTCTTCGATATGGCGCGCGATATTTCGCGCGATCAAAATCGAGCCGATCTTTTTTGCCTCGAAGCTCGACACCTGTTTATAGATCGTGCCGACGCGCTCACGCTCTTGTGCGGTCAATACGGGAAAATTCACGGCGCCCGGAATGTGATCCTCATGAAATTCCGAGGAGGTGCGCACGTCGATAATGTCGTCGAATTGGTCGAGCTGCGCTACGGTGGCAAGCACTGTCATGGTTGGGCTATTCCTGACAAATAAGCGATTTTAGCCCGTGGCACGCCTTAACACTAATCGTGCCTGTATCATGATGCTGGTTTATTGCGATTCGAGGAAAGCGTTCTTACCCATCCCGGCGGCGTTGGCGCGGGGGGTATGTACCAAAACGCGCGGCGCGTTTAGTCGCGAATAATCGGCGTTACGTTATCGCCGCTTTCGACTATGCGCCGCTCGGTACGGCGCCGCTCCGGTCGCGGCGAGCGCAGCTCCTTGACGGGGTGGCGGCGTTCGTACAAGCGTCGTTCCAGCGGTAAAACTTCGACATTGTAGCTGGGGAGTTTCATGGTGCCTTTTAACTTTGGAGATCTAAATTGTAAGTATGGCAAATAAGTAGGAAAATCAAGCCGATTAAACGATTTGTAATGCGGCGGTAGCTAAGCACTGAGCTAGAATCAAATTCAACTCAATAAGTTATGAGGAGTTTGCGATGCGATTTCTGATTATTGAAGACGATACCTCGGCGGCGGATTACCTAAAAAAGGGCTTGGGTGGCTTTGGCTACGATGCCGATGTCGCGCATGACGGCGAAGAAGGTCTCAGTATGGCGCGCGATAAGGAGTATGACTTGTGGCTGATCGACGTCATGCTGCCCAAGCGCGATGGTCTGTCGGTGCTGAAGTCGCTCCGCGACGATGGCAAGCATGTGCCCGCCTTGATTCTCTCCGCGCGCGGCGAGGTCGATGATCGCGTCGAGGGCTTGCGCGCCGGCGGTGACGATTACGTGGTCAAGCCCTACGCGCTGGCCGAGTTGCAAGCGCGTATCGAGGCGCTGCTACGCCGCACGAAGAGCTTCGAAGCGCATCCCGAGACGGAGATCACCGTGGGCGATCTGCACATGGACCTGCTGTCACGGGCGGTATCGCGCGCCGGACAAGAAATTTTTCTCAAACCGCGCGAGTTTCGCTTGTTGGAATATCTGATGCGCCATGTGATGAATTTGGTGGTGGAGCAGGGTTATCGCGTTGCGAATTTGGATGCGACCATCATCGCGCA
>DAIAMA010000073.1 GCA_027438535.1 bacterium | reverse complement strand
AGCAGGCGGACAGTGCGATTTGTTTCCCCGGTGACCATGATGTAAATCCGATGCAGCTGGTAGCTGCCCGATGCCAAGAGCAGCGACTCGTCATCCTGGTAGGGAGGCTCCTGCCGCATCAACACGCCAGGGGTATGATGATAGGTCTGGGTATCGGCGGCGGTTTCCCAGACGCTCATTTCGGTCTTGGATTCAACCGGTGGATGCAACATGGCGGCGCCAGGGCTGTTCGACAGGATTTGTATCCCCGCCTGCGTATTCTCGACCGATTCGCTCGCCACGCGGCGAATGACGCCGATCTGCCAAGGCGCGGTATCGCGTTGAATGCCGATGATCGTGTTGTCTTGCACCCAATCTTCTTTCAGGCTGGAAATGGTGACGCCATAACCCATTTGACTGATGTTTTCGACTACCCAGCTTTCAGTCTCATCCTCGATCAGGTCGACGGAGAGAACGGTTTTCTCTTGCAATGCTTGCACGGTTTGCCGATGCCGATCATTGGCCCGTGTCTTTTCGGTGATGAAGCCGTAGATATGCATATCCACCTGCTCCTGATAGGCGATATTTTCAATTCCCGCAACAGACGGTTTGGGTGGCGAACTTGGAATCGGCCGTGCAGGTTGGGCGAGCTGATCATGGAGCGCGCTAAAATCGTGCACCACGTTGATCCGATAAAACACTTGGTCCCGGTTTGTCTGGCGCTTATCGAAATGCGGATGCGCGTTGCGCGCTTGCAGCTTGCTCCAGCACTGGGATAAGTGGGCTAATACTTCCAGTAAATCGGCGCGCTTGTAGAGCGAAAAATCGATGACGCCGAGGGCGGAGGGGACGCTGCCTTGTTCCAATTGTTTCAAGCTGGTGATCAATATGCGCACCGCTTCGCCGGAGCCAAAACAGCGCGACATGAAATGGTGCTCGGACGTTTGGGTGAGCCGGGCGGGCGTGCGCGGCTTGGAAAAATCCATGTGAAAAACGGTACTGCCATCCGGTATCTGCTCCCAGCGGAAGGCCTCGGCCAGGCGCTGTGTAAGCAGATGCGCCAAGTCGATCTGGATTTTGGTTAGATGTTCCGGCGCGGCGACGGACATCATGAGTAACTTCAGCATTTCTTGGGCGATGGTCGTTTGCGCCGCGCTGTTGAGAGTGACAGGCAACTGCAGCAGCGAACGTTCCTCCGACAATTTGATCACGGAAAAGATTCGCTCCCATAGCGATGGCGGCAGCGGCCGGTAACGCAAGTGCAGCCAGTGCGCCTGGATATCCAGGCGGCGAATAGCGCGCATGATGATGATCGCGAGATCATGGTCATCGTGATTGTTTTTATGCGGCAACTGCGCGATGCAACGCAGGTGGGCGTTGATCGTGGCTTCGAGGAACCCAAAACCCGCATTCCAAATACGTTCCTCGGTGGCTTTGTGCATGCGCGAGGATTCGATATATTGACGGCGCAGGGCGCGTTCGTATTTCTGTGCCGATTGATCGATGCGTGCCAAGCGTTTTACACGCTCCTTGAGTTTGATGTTCTCCGCCTTGGCGAGGGCGGTCAGCCAGTGTGTGAGTTCTTCCAGCGCCATTGCCGGATCTTCGGCGGGAAGCTCCGCGAGAATTTCCGTGACGCCCGCTTCCCGGGCCAGGGGGTGCTTATTTTTGCTTGAAAAAAATCTATTAAAATCAATCATATTTAACATATTGTGCGATTTTTTAATGCCGTGAACGAGGTGCCACGGCGATTCTAATTAGGGAGATAAGCAAGATGCGCGCCCAAGAGCGGCAAGGAGAAATTACGCGGCTTACAAGGCGGCTTGGCTGATCGAGCGGGCTTTGGGCTTACCCAGCAGGAGCACCATGGGCGCCATCGCCAAGAAGCTCCACATGATTAAGGTGAAGGCATCCAGAAAACCGATCATTTGCGCTTGCCGGGAGAGTTCGCGTGCCAAGATCGCGGCAGCTTGAGGCTCCTGTGCGTTGAGGTGCAAGGGCGCCAGATAGGCCGGTAGCGCAGGATTGAAGATTTGGATGTGCGCGCCGAGTTGATTCCAGGCGATCTGGGTATGCCGGGTCAGGGTAGCGGCGACAATGGAAATGCCGATCGAGGAGCCGATAGTGCGTAACAGGCTATAGAGCCCGGAGGCTTCCGCGGAATGTTTCTGATCGAGCGTGGAAAAAGCGATGGTGGAGAGCGGTACGAATACCATGCCTAAACCCAAGCCCTGCACGACCACCGGCCATACTAGCCACCAAGTGTCCACGTCGAGATTGTATTGGATCGCGCCATAGGTACCCAAGGTGCTGAAAGCGATCCCAATCAAGATCAAGACGCGCGGATCGAACTTATTCACTAATCGTCCTACCACGAACATGCTCAGCATGCTGGCCACGGCGCGCGGTGCCATCAATAGTCCGGTGGTGAAGGTAGGGATACCGAGCAGCGATTCCAGCAACATCGGTTGCAGCACCATCATGCCGTATAGTCCCAAGCCGAACGCCGCGATCACTAAGCTCGAAGTGGTGAAATTTTTATCCCGGAAGATGCGAAGGTCGAATAAGGTATCGCCGCGATGGGTAAGGCCATGATAAGCGAAGCCGAGGAAGGCGAACACGCTGAGTAAAGTAGCGATTTGAATATTGTGCGAGTCGAACCAATCGTCTTGATTGCCGCGGTCGAGCACCAATTGCAGCCCGCCGATTGCGACGAACAACAGGGCCATGCCCAGCCAGTCCATAGATCGCGGCTTGCGTTCGGTGTTGGGTATTACCTTCCAGGCGATGAACAAGGACAAGATGCCGATCGGCAGATTGATGAAGAAAGTCCAGCGCCAACTCAATACATCGGTCAGGTATCCGCCCAGCGTCGGGCCGAGAATCGGGCCCACCATGACGCCGATGCCCCAGATCGCCATCGCTTTGCCGCGTTCGGCTTGCGGGTAGCTGCGCAGCATGATCGATTGTGAAAGCGGCACCAGGGCGGCGCCGAATACGCCTTGCAAAATCCGAAACAGCACGATTTCCGCCAGATTGCCCGACAGGCCGCATAACACCGAGGCGATCACAAAACCGAAAATGCTCAGCAACAGAAAATCGCGCTGGCCGAGCCGATCGGTGAAATAGCCGGTGAGCGGCATGAAAATACCCGAGGCAACGAGATAGCTGGTCAACACCCAACTGATTTGATCCGGCGTGGCATTGAGCTGGCCGGCCATGTGTGGCAAGGCGACATTGACGATCGTCGTATCCAAGACTTGCATCACCGTGGCCGCCATCACCGCCAAGGTAATCCAAGCACGCTGCGACCGTTCTTCCTGCGCCATGCGGTTGTGTTACGGGTGCCGGAGCGACGTGGTATCCACGGTCACGCTCGCGCTGGTTCCTACCCGCAGCGGAAAGCGCGGATCGCGTTGCGTCACGGCGATGCGGACGGGGACCCGCTGCGTGACTTTCACCCAATTGCCGGTCGCATTTTGCGGTGGCAGTAGCGAGAATGCGGCGCCCGTGGCGCCGCCGATGTTTTCGACTTTGCCGGCGAAGATTTTATTCGGATACATGTCCACGCGAATTTCGGCGGGCTGCCCCGGGCGGATACGATCCAACTGGGTTTCTTTGAAATTGGCGTCCACCCAATACTCTTGTTCGCATATCAGCGCGAATACCGGCGCGTTTTCCTGGAGGGTATCGCCGGGGTGCAGCGCGAATTCCGTGATGACTCCGTCGCAAGCGGCGGAAACCTGGGTGTGTTGCAGGTCGAGTTGCGCTTTTCCGAGTGCGGCGAGGGCTTCCCGCACGTGTTCGTTTTGTTCCCCTTTATTACCCAGCGCCATGCGGGCTTGATAAGCTTTCGCTTGCGCCAAGGCCAATTCCGCCGCCGCGCTTTTCACCGCCGCCGCCGCGTCGTCGCCGCTTTGATGCGATAGGAAACCTTGCGCGACCAGGTGTGCGTTGCGGCTGGCGATGGTTTTGGCATTGCCGAGCAGGACTTCCCGGTTTTTTACCTCGGCCTCGGCGGCGCGCAATTCGCCCAGCGCGGACGCAGCACCCTGCTGGGCGAGGGCAAGCCGCGCTTCTGCCTCGCGTAGCGTGAGGGAAAAAGGGGCCGGGTCGATATCGAACAAGCGATCGTTGCGCCGCACGTGTTGCTGATCACGCACGTAGACCCGCGCCACCCGGCCGCCGACCAGGGGCGCGACGCGCACCGTGTTGGCATCGAGGTAAGCATCGTCGGTGCTCGGATAGCGGGCGCTGTGTTCCCAATAGAAATAGACGCCTGCCGCGAGCGTGATGGCTGCCACGCTTATCAGAGTCAAAGGAAGAATACGCATGATGCCTCGATTAAATACCCTGAGCGGATGCCGCGATACGCCTTAACACCCCGGCGCACTGCGCCAATTCCGATGCGGGAATGCCCTTGAGCAATTCTTTGCGCAATTGCGCGGCGGTGGTCTCGATATCCTTGAGAACGGCTTGGGCTTGGCCGGTGAGGTGCACGGTTTTGCTGCGGCGATCGCGGCTCGATTCGTGGCGCACGATCCAGCCATCCCGCGCCATGCGATCCAGCAGGCGCACCAGGGTGGGGCCTTCGATGCCGATGCGCTCGGCCAGCGCGGTTTGCGTCATCGCCTGTTCGGCGCGGCATAAGTGGACCAACGCCACCCATTGAGCCTGGCTCAGCCCCAACGGCTTCAAGCGTTGATTCAGTTTACTGCGCCAAATGCGGGCGGTTTCCGCGAGCAAAAAACCAAAGCTGTCGGTGAGTTTTTGGGATCGCATGACTTTATATAGTAGATAGCTAATTGATAGTATGCTACCATTTTAGCGGCATGACAAGGGCGCGCGGGCCGCGCCTGTTATCGCTATGAATTATTGGCCGTCGCCCGAACCGCCGTGCCGTAACACAAGACCTCCGTGAGCCCCGGCATTAAGTCGGTCGCGTCATAGCGCACCGCGATGACGGCGGTGGCACCTAACTGGTCGGCATGCGCGCGCATCAGGTCAAAGGCTTCCGAGCGTGCTTGTTCGCATAGCCTGGTGTAAATGGAAATGTTGCCGCCGAAAAGCGCTTGCAGACCGCCAAAGAAATTGCCGACGACGGAACGCGAGCGCACGGTGATGCCGCGTACCAGACCCAGGCTTTGGGTGATAGTGTAACCGGGTAATTCAAGCGTCGTTGTAATCATCGTATGTTGCATTTGTGCTCCTGGTCGTGGGTAAGGGGGCAATGCTACGCTACGCGAGATTACCGCGCGTTATCGTATTGCGGCAACTAAAGGAATCGGATGCAGCACTATAAACGGCTATTTCAAACCACCATTCCCGCGCTGTTCGTGCTGCTGTGGAGTACGGGTTTCATCGGTGCCAAGTTTGGACTGCCTTATGCCGAACCTTACACTTTGCTGTTTTATCGCTTCCTGCTCACCTTGCTGCTTCTGTCGGGCTTGATTGCCTATTTTCGGCCGGCCATGCCCGCGGGTTGGCGGCAAAAAGCGCATCTCATGGTCAGCGGCAGTCTGATTCACGGCGTCTATTTGGGCGGTGTCTTTACCGCGATTAAGTCGGGCATGCCAGCCGGGCTGATCGCGCTACTCGTCGGCTTGCAGCCGTTGCTTACGACCTTGCTGGCGCCTTTCGTGTTTCGGCAACGCATCGGTATCGCGCAATGGAGCGGCGTGTTGCTCGGGCTCGTGGGGGTGGGATTGATACTCGGCATCGGCGGCGGGCATATCGCGCATATTTCCCTCAAGGCGCTGGCCGCCGCGGTCGTCGCCCTGATCGGCATCACGGCCGGCGCGATCTACCAAAAAAAATTCTGTGCCAATAACGCATTGCTGAGCAGCGCCTTGTATCAGTACCTCTCGACGGTCGTGATCTTCGGCTGCGGCGCTTTCTTCTTCGAAACGATGCGTGTGCAATGGACGTACCCCTTCGTATTTTCGCTGCTGTGGCTGGTATTGGTGCTGTCCATCGGTGCTATTCTGCTGTTGACTTACCTGATCAAGCACGGCGAAGCGCATCAAGTCGCGAGTTGGTTCTATTTGGTGCCCGCGGCGACGGCGCTGGAAGCGTTTTGGATCTTCGACGAAGCGCTTGGGCCCGGAAAAATCGCCGGCATTGCCGTCGTTGCCCTTGCCGTAATGCTGGTGACGCGAGAAGCACCGCGCAAGCAATAGAGTATTTTTGCTCCTCGATCGCATTCATGATGGAGGCGGAGGCGCTGATGGCGCCATTTCGAAAGTGAGGATTTCGCCATTGCCGACGGGGGTATTCCACATCTCCGTCGGCGATAGACCGCGATAATATCCGGTGACCGCTTGCAGTATCTCGTGATGTGTCACCACGAGGACGCAACGCCAAGGTTGCCGCGCCAGATACTCGAGGAAGTCGCTGGTTCGCGCCACGAGCTCCATATAGGACTCACCGCCGGGTGCACGAAAATGGAGCGGATCCGCTTGAGCGGCGGATAGATATTCCTGAATAGAGCGCCCTTCAAAACCCGAGCGCCGATCATTTAGTCGGCGATCCCTATGCAGGGGGCGAGCATGCGTATGATTCAGAATTTC
>DAIAMA010000072.1 GCA_027438535.1 bacterium | reverse complement strand
TCTTTCGCCGTCACGATGTCTTGTTCGGCTTGGCGGTAGGCGTGGAACAATTCCACCACGGGGATGATTTCCGCATGCTCGCGCGTGAGTTTGCGGTAGTTGTCGAGATCGCGGGTGATGTCTTCGGCGCTCAACAGCCTATTGAGCTCTTCCAGACGCTGACTTAACTGGATGAGCTTGGCGGTCAGTGCGGGTTTCATTCTTGGCGCAGGTGGTAAAGGCGGCGCAGCCAGGTTTCCAGCGATTCGCGCTCGTCTTGCGCGGCGTTGCTGAGAGCGTGCGTGGGCGCATGCATGAGTTTGTTGGTGAGCGCGTGGGATAAATAATCCATGACCTTTTCCGGATCTTCGCCGCGCGCGAGTTGTTTCAGCGCGCGCTCCAATTCTTGGCGCCGCTGCCGCTCCGCATGATCGCGCAAAGCGCGGATAGTGGGCACGGTTTCGCGTGCGTGTACCCATTCCATGAAATTATGCACGCGCGTTTCGATAATGCTTTCGGCTTGCGTCGCCGCGGCTTGGCGGCTATCCATGCCTTGCTGCACCACCTCGGCCAGATCGTCCACCGCGTACAGAAAGACATCGTTGAGCTGGGCCACCTCCGGCTCGATATCGCGCGGCACCGCGAGATCGACCATGAACATCGGGCGGTGCTTGCGCGCCTTGATCGCGCGCTCGACCATGCCTTTGCCCAAAATCGGCAAGGGTGAGGCGGTGCAACTGATGACGATATCGTGCCGCGCCAACACCTCGGGCAACTCGTTCAAGGTAACCGAGTTTGCATTCACCCGGCGCGCCAGCACATGCGCACGCTCCAGGGTGCGGTTGGCGATGGTGATGTGGCGCGGGTGTTGCGCGCTGAAGTGGTCGAGGCAAAGTTCGATCATCTCGCCCGCCCCGATGAACAGCACCGATTGCTCCTGGATACTGGGAAAAATACGCTGCGCCAGGCGCACCGCGGCGGCGGCCATCGAAACCGAATTCGCGCCGATGTCGGTGGTGCTACGCACTTCCTTCGCGACCGAGAAAGTGCGTTGAAACAGCTTGTGCAGCAAGGTGCCCAGCGTGCCGGCCGATTCCGCGGTTTTCACCGCCTGCTTCATCTGCCCCAAAATTTGCGGCTCGCCCAACACCATCGAATCCAGCCCGCTGGCAACGCGGAACGCATGTTTCACCGCCTGTTCTTGCGGGAAAGAATAGAGATATGGCGCGATAGCGTCGCGCTGCAACTGATGGAAGTCGGCAAGCCAGTCGATCGCTTGCGCCGGCTCCCGGGTATTGCAATAAATCTCGGTACGGTTGCAGGTGGAAAGAATCGCCGCCTCGGTGACCGTCTTATGCGCGGCTAAATCGTGCAGCGCCGGTTCTAAACGCTCAGCCGGAAACGCCACCTGCTCGCGAATATCAAGCGGCGCTGTCTGATGATTGATGCCGAAGGCAAAAAGCTGCATGTGTGGCCAATAAGGTTAAGGAACCCGATCCGGGCTCCTTTAGCAATATCGTAATTTTACAGGGTTTCCCGCAGAGGGCATAAATTAGCGGAAGGAGGGGAATTTGGTGGCCAAGGGCGGAATCGAACCACCGACACAAGGATTTTCAGTCCTCTGCTCTACCGACTGAGCTACTTGGCCATACCCGTTGCTGGGGTTTTTTAATATCTCGGCACATCCGGGAAAGCCCGGCATTACACCCGAAAAGGGCTTTAGCGTCAAGGCTGACCACGCTTCTTGAACACGATGTCCCACACTCCGTGCCCAAGTTTCAGGCCGCGCTGTTCGAATTTAGTGAGCGGGCGATAGGCGGGGCGCGGAGCATAGCCGCCAACGGTGTTTTCCAGCAGCGCTTCATGCCCGAGCGTGGCGAGCATGTGCTCGGCGTAGGGTTCCCAATCGGTAGCGGCGTGAAGATAGCCGCCCGGCCGCAGGCGGCTGGCGAGTAAGTGCGTGAATTCCGCTTGGATCAGGCGCCGCTTGTGATGGCGCAGCTTCGGCCATGGATCGGGGAAGAACAGGTGTATGCCGGAGAGCGTGTTTTCCGCAATCATGTGGCGCAGTACCTCTACTGCATCATGCTGAATGATGCGCACGTTTTTCAAATCGCGTTCGCCGATTTGCTTGAGCAGGCTGCCGACTCCCGGGGTATGCACTTCCACGCCGATAAAGTCCGTTTCCGGATGGCTGGCCGCGATCGCGGCCGTACTTTCGCCCATACCGAAACCGATTTCCAACACTCGGGGGGCATCACGCTTGAATATTGGGCCGAAGTCGATCGGGGACGCCTGATAGGGGAGGGCGAATAGCGGCAGCAAAGCATCATAGGCGCGTTGCTGGGCGTGCGAGATACGGCCTTGGCGCAGGACGTAGCTGCGTATGGGGCGGTGCAGTGGGTGGGTGGGGGAAGTCATGGCGGGAAAATGTGATTTTAGCAAGAAATTCTGGCGCTTAGCGATCTAAAGATGCCTCCCGGCACGACGATAAGCCATGGAAGAATCACGGATTACTAGAATGCTATTTCGAAACCGGGACGAGAAGCGTATTAGCCTGATTGGCGGCGCGATTCTCGTCACTTTAACCATGGTAGCCGGCTTGTCGGTCTACGGCGTGATGCGTCAGCAGGCTGAAACCTACCTTAGCCGCAGCGTACAGCTTAGTTTGGAGTCGCGCACGCGCATGCTGGATCGCGAGCTGCGACGCCACGTGGCTAATGCCGTTGCCGTGGCACGGCAGCCCTTTATTCAAGAGCAGTTGGAGAAAATGCGCGCGCATCCGCAAAGCCGGCATGGACACAGGCTGGATGTCGCGCTACGTTCTTTTTTGATTACCGACTTCACCGCATTGGGGCTATATGACCATACCGGACGCGAAGTGGCGCGTGCCGGGCCGCTCGAGATGTCCCCGGAACTGAGCGTTGCGCTCAATTTCCCCTATCGCACGCATTTGGCGTGGGACGGGGGCTTGGTGGTAACTACGAAAGTCGATATTTTTAAAGCGGGACGCCTATTAGGCGCCTTGGTCGCGGTGAAGCGCATGCCGGAATTATTAAGCATGCTCACGGAGTTGAAAACACCGGGCGATTCGGCGGAATTGATTTTGTGCGGGGCCGCGGACGAAACCACGATGCAATGTTTCCCCTCGCGCAAAATGCCGCAAGTTATGCGCCACGTACCGCGTCAAGCGCAGGGCTGGGCCACGCTGATGGATATGGCCTTAGCGGGGAAATCCGGGTTTTTAACTAACTCTGACGGATTGGGGGCCGAGGGCGCGGTAGCGTATATGCCGGTAGGAACGCTAGGCTTGGGCGCGGTGTTGCATGTCGATGCCGCCGAGTTATATCAGCCGATCCGACAGCAAGCCGGCTGGGTGCTGCCGATTTTATTGCTCCTAATCGCCGCCGGCGCCTTGCTGCTGCGCTGGCAAGTGATGCCCTTGTTGCGGCAAGTCGTGGTTTCCGAAGAACATGCGCGCGAGTTGAACCAAAAACTGCGGCGCAACGAAGCGCGCATCCGGGCCGTGCTCGATCGGGTGGATGAGGGCATTATTTCCATGACCAGCGATGGGTTGATTCGTACCGTCAATCCCGCCGCCGAACGCATGTTCGGCTACGGTGCGGAAGATCTGGTCGGCAACAACATTACCATGCTGATGCCGGAGCCTTATGCCGGCCAGCACGATCGGCATCTCCGGCATTACTTGGAATCGGGGGAAAAAATCGCGATTGGATCATCGCGAGAGTTGATCGGGCGCCGCAGCGACGGTGCAACCTTCCCCATGGAGCTGCGTGTCGGCGAGGTGAAGCTGGAAGGCGAGCATCTGTTCATCGGCGCCATGCGCGACATCGCCGAGCGCAAGGTGGCCGAGGCGCGTGTCGCGCATCTCGCGAATCACGATAACCTCACTGATTTGCCCAACCGTAATCTGCTGCAAGACCGGGCGCGCCAGGCTTTGATGCAAGCGGGGCGTAAGCGGCAGCGGGTAGGCGTGATGTTCATCGATCTGGATCATTTTAAGACCATCAACGATTCCCTCGGCCATCATGTGGGCGACCGCCTGCTGCAAACCGTCGCCGCGCGCATTCGCAGCTGTCTGCGCGAGGAAGATACCGTGGCGCGTCAAGGCGGCGACGAATTTATCGTCGTGCTCCCCGATATCAAGCGTTTCGAGGATATCGGCATCATCGCGCAGAAGATGCTCGGCGCGCTGTCCGAGCCCTATTCGATCGATGGCGCGGAGCTGCACTCCTCGGCCAGCATCGGCGTATCGGTGTATCCCGATGACGGCCAGGATGTGGAAATCCTGATGCGCAACGCCGACACCGCGATGTATTACGCCAAGGCCATCGGGCGCAACAATTTTCAATTTTTCACGCCGCAGATGAATCAAGCCGCGGCAGAGCGCTTGAATATCGAAAACAAGTTGCGCCATGCGCTCGGGCGTAATGAATTTTCGCTCCACTATCAGCCCATCGTGAATCTGGCCACCGGCCGGGTCGGTGCGGCCGAAGCGCTGCTGCGCTGGTCGCCCGATGGTATCGCAATCGGACCGGATCGCTTCATTCCCGTGGCGGAAGAAACCGGGCTTATCGTGCCCATCGGCGAATGGGTAATTCGCTCCGCGTGTCAGGAACGGCGGCGCTGGCTGGATCAAGGCATTACCGCGCCGCGCATGGTCGTCAACATCTCGGCGCGCCAGTTTGCGCAAAAAAACCTAGTCGCCATCGTGGGGCGCATACTGCAAGAAACCGGTGTGTCGCCAGAACACCTCGGCGTCGAGATCACCGAGTCGCTGCTCATGGAGCGGCCGGAAGATACCGTGCGCACATTACGGACTTTAAGCGGTATGGGCATGCAGATTTCGGTCGATGACTTTGGTACCGGCTACTCGAGCTTGAGTTATCTCAAGCGCTTCCCCTTGGACAAGATCAAGATCGACCGCAGCTTTGTGCGCGATATCGCCACCGACCCCGATGACGCGGCCATCGTTACCGCCATTATCGCCATGGCGCATAGCCTCGACACCACCGTGGTGGCGGAAGGGGTGGAAACCGAAGAGCAATTGAATTTTTTGCGCGAGCGCGGTTGCGACGAGCTCCAGGGGTATTATTTCAGCCGCCCGTTGCCGGGTGCGGATATGATCGCTAAGCTCGTCGCCGGCATGCCGCTGGTTTCCGGTTGACCCTGCGCTTGCGCCAGCACACAATATGCAATTTGGATTTTGACGTGCGCCATGACACTCCTTGATCGACTGAACGTTTATGAAAAGCTGATGCGGCTGGATAAGCCCATCGGTATTTTGCTCTTGCTGTGGCCGACTTTATGGGGCTTGTGGCTGTCCACCGCCGGCCAGCCAAATTGGGTGATCGTATGGATCTTCGTGCTGGGCACGGTGCTGATGCGTTCGGCGGGCTGCGTCATCAACGATTATGTGGACCGCGACATCGACCCGCATGTCGCGCGCACCCAAAACCGGCCGCTGGCTGCCGGCCTAGTGAGCAAGGAGGAAGCGCTGGCCTTGGCCGCGACCTTGGCGCTGCTGGCGTTCCTGATGATCCTGCCACTGAATCGGCTGACGCTCATGTTGTCCGTCGTGGCGCTGGTCTTGGCCGCGACTTACCCGTTCACCAAACGGTTCTTTGCCCTGCCGCAAGCGTATCTCGGTGTCGCGTTCGGTTTCGGCATCCCCATGGCTTATGCCGCGCAGATCGGGTTCGTGCCGCCTATCGCTTGGATGCTGCTTGGCGCCAATGTGTTTTGGGCGATTGCTTACGATACGCAGTACGCCATGGTGGACCGCGAGGACGACATGAAAATCGGCATCAAGACCTCCGCTCTGACTTTCGGCAAATACGACGTGGCGGCGGTGATGGCGTGCTACGGCATCATGTTGGCCATCTTGGCCTGGGTGGGTGTGGCCGCGCGTTTACGCTGGCCATATTATCTCGGCCTGGTGCTGGCGGCCGGGTTGATGGCCTACCACTTTAGCTTGATAAGAAACCGCGATCGGGAACGCTGCTTTAAGGCTTTCCTGCACAATAATTGGGTAGGCGCCGCGATTTTTGCCGGTATCGCACTCGACTTTCTCTTGCGCCGTTAATGGACATCGCCGCCATCCTCAAGGATTTCGCGCATCTGCCGCGTTTGCCCGACGGGCGCATCGACTACACGCATGCGGATAAAGCGCCGGTGCTGATTTGTTTCGTCACATACCAAGGAAAAATTTTGCTGCTCAAACGCAGTTGCAAAGTGCGCGCTTACCAGGGCAAATGGTGCGCCGTGGCGGGCTATTTGGATGAGGTGAAGCCGCTGCAAGAAAAAGCGTTGCAAGAATTGAAAGAAGAGCTGGGTATCCAGCCGCAAGATGTCGCCCGCTTTTCCTTGGGCGAGCCCTACGAGTTTCAGGATACGCAGATCGATAAGATTTGGCGCGTTCACCCGATGCTTGTGGTGTTGCAACAGCCGATCCAGGTCAATATCGATTGGGAGCATGCCGATTTCGAGTGGATCGATCCGGCGCGGCTGGCCGAGTACGATACCGTGCCGATGCTGGCGGAAAGCTTGAAGCGGG
>DAIAMA010000071.1 GCA_027438535.1 bacterium | reverse complement strand
GAAATTGTAATAGGTCATGGCGACGATCAACCGGTCCGGGCGCCCCAGATCCAGCATGAGCACCGTGAGGCCGCCCGCTAACAGGGCGATGGCAAGCAAGCCGGACAAGGGCGCGAGCGGCTTGTACATGAGCTTGCCGAACACCGATCCGATGGAGGCGACATTGAGCGCGCCGGAGGCGGCGACGATCAAAAATACCGCGAACACGTGCGGCATGCCCCACACCACGGAATTGTTCATGCCGGTGACGATATGGCCGAAATGCTCCATGTAATAGGCCGCGCCGAGGCCCAGCGCGGCGAATAGGGCGATCAGGCCGAGTAAAAACCAGTAGCGCGGGCTACGGCCCTCGATTTCACGAAATGTGACAGATGACATGGATTAGAACCCTTCGTAACGGACGCTGGGATTGAGCGCCAGATCGGCGCGCAGTTGCACCGTGGCGCGTTCCGCGACGCGTTTTGCAATTTCGCTGTTGGCGTCGTTCAAATCGCCAAAAATAATGGCCCCGTGCCCGGCTTGGGAGCAAGCTTCGACGCACGCCGGCTGCTCATCGCGGTCGACGCGCTGCACGCACAAGGTGCACGATTCCACGGTGCCTTTACCGCGTGGCACATCGGGCTTTTGATCGGTGAGCGCTTCATGGATGAAGGAGCGCGCTTTGTACGGGCAGGCCATCACGCAATAACGGCAACCGATACAGATATGCTTGTCTACCAATACAATGCCGTCGGCGCGCTTGAACGACGCGCCGGTCGGGCACACATCGACGCAAGGCGCCTCTTCGCAATGCTGGCACATGACCGGCAGCGATTGGGTGCGGCCGGTGCGCATGTCTTTCAATTCCACTTTGCGGATCCACTGCGGGTCGGTCTCCTTGGGCGGGACGGAAGGTAACTGTATCCCATTCGCAGTGAAGCAGGCGGTCACACAGTCGGTACAACCATCCGCGCATTTCGTGTTGTCGATGAGCAAGCCCCAGCGCACTTTATTCGAGACCGGTTGATCGTCCGGCTTGCCGTGCGCGAGGCCATAAACCATGACCCCGGGCGCGACGGATAGTGCGGCCAATGCGGCGGAGCCGCCGATAAATTGGCGGCGATGGTTATCCACGGATTGAGATGAAGCGGATTGCTGATCCGGCTGGCTCATTTTTTGTTTCCTTCAATGCTTACGGCTGGCACAGGCGCGGCGATGGCGACCGGTTGCGGCTTGGGTTTGCTGGAATGGCATTCCCAGCAATCCAAGCTGACCGCGGCATAGGTGTGGCAGCCTTGGCAGAAATGGGTATCGCTGCCGATCACACTGTTGTCGACGCTGCTGGCGTGGCAGCTAATACAATTTTGCAGGCTGTATTTCTTGGTGCGAATGCCGAAGTGTACCGTCTCATCGCGTTCATGCTGGATCTGGGGCGCCCGGACCGGTTGATCGTCGCCATGACCTATTACAATTTCAAATCCGTGTTTGCCTGGAACGTGTTCCTGTACACCGGCTTCTTCGGCATCGTCGCGGTCTATCTATGGACCATGATGGAACACCGGATGAATACCTACTCCAAGGCGGCCGGCATGGCAGCCTTCATCTGGCGCCTGATTCTTACTACCGGTACCGGTTCTATTTTCGGTTTCTTGGTGGCGCGCGATGCGTATAGCTCCGCCCTGCTCGCGCCGATGTTCATCATCCTGTCGTTCGCCTACGGCCTGGCGGTTTATCTGCTGGTCATGATAGCCGCGTATACCTGGAGTGGACGCCCGCTGGGAGACGCGGTGCTGCAACGGCTAGGGAGATTGCTCGGCGTATTCGTCGCGGCCGCGCTGTATTTCGTCTTTGTCTTCCACCTGACCAATCTTTACTTCACCAAACAGCATGCGGTGGAAAAATTCATTCTGCTTGATGGCGGTGTCTATACGGCCTTGTTCTGGATCGGCCAAATCGCGATCGGCGGCGTCGTGCCCATGCTCATCCTATTCAATCCAAAGCTGCGCGCCGCGCGCGGCTTGCTGGTTGCCGCGTGCTTGGCCATTATCTTCGGCGGCTTGGCGCAGATGTACGTCACCATTATCGGCGGCCAAGCGTTCCCCTTGGATATTTTCCCCGGCTGGCAAACACGCAGCGTGTTTTTTGACGGCGTCGTGCACCAGTACACGCCTAGCCTGCCAGAGATCATGCTGGGCGTGGGTGGCGTGGCCATCGCGCTGGTCATCGTTACCTTCGGTATCAAGGTGCTGCGTTTCCTGCCGGAGAGCCTAGCGGATTCGGAAATCGATCCGCACGCGAAAACGTAAGCGCTTCCACTTCAAAGGAGGAGGCATGTTTATTCGGCGTAATGCTCCCCTGCGGAGTCTGGCTTAACCGCCTCTTTCTTGCGGCGAGTCCGCATGCCTACCGAGCGTCCCATGAGCCGCCTCCTTATCTCCGCCGCCCATAAATCATCGGGCAAGACCACGCTGAGTATCGGTCTTATCAGCGCGCTCACGGCGCGCGGCCTGACCGTCCAACCCTTCAAAAAAGGGCCGGATTATATCGATCCGATGTGGCTTTCCGCCGCTTCCGGCCGCGCCTGCCGCAACCTCGATTTCTATTTGATGCGGCGCGAGGAAATCCATAATGTCTTCGCGCGCCATGCGCAAGAAGCCGACATTGCCATCGTGGAAGGCAATAAAGGACTGTACGATGGCTTGGAGCTGGACGGCAGCAACAGCAATGCCGCTCTGGCAAAGTTACTGCGGTTGCCGGTGGTGCTGGTATTGGATACGCGCGGGGTGATTCGCGGCGTCGCGCCCTTGCTGCTTGGCTACCAAGCCTTCGATCGCGAAGTGAATATCGCCGGCGTAATTCTGAACCATGTCGGCGGCAGCCGCCACGAAGCGAAACTGCGCGCCGTGGTCGAGCATTACACCGATATCCCGGTACTCGGCATGGTGCAGCACGATAAAGCGCTGGGTATCGACGAGCGCCATTTGGGACTGATGCCATCCAACGAAACACCGGAGGCCGCGCGTCATATCGCGGAGATGGGCCGCATCATCGGCGATCAAGTCGATCTCGATCGCCTGCTTGCGATTGCGCGCACGGCGCCGCCGCTGACGCTTCCCCCGCAACGCCACTTTAACGCACCCCCACCCACCGTGCGCATTGGCATCGCACAAGATGCCGCCTTCGGCTTCTACTATGCCGACGATCTGGATGCGCTGCGCGCCGCTGGCGCGGAACTGGTGCCGTTCAGCCCGATGCGCGATCCCAAGCTACCGGCGGTCGATGCACTGTTTCTCGGCGGCGGGTTCCCCGAGGTGTTCGCGGGCGAGTTGTCCGCGAATCAAAGTTTACGCACCGAGATACGCGCCGCGATAGAAGCGGGACTGCCGGCCTACGCGGAATGCGGCGGACTAATGTATCTCGCACGCTCGATCAGCTGGCACGGCGAAACGCACGCCATGGCCGGAGTCGTACCCGGTGACGTGGTCATGCACGAAAAACCGGTGGGGCGCGGCTATGTGCGGCTCAAGGAAACCCCGTGCTTTCCCTGGCCGGCCGATGATACTCCGCCGCAAACCGTGATGGCGCATGAGTTTCACTACTCCAGCCTGGAAAATTTGCCGTCCGATTTAATCTATGCGTACGATGTCGAGCGCGGCTATGGCGTGGACGGCACGCATGACGGCATCGTGCATAAAAATTTGCTCGCCTCGTATACCCATCTGCGCAGCCTGGAGGGCTATAACTGGGCGGGGCGTTTTGTGGCATCGGTACGGCGCATCGCCCAGCAACAACGCACGCGCATCGCGGGCACCCATTAATGCATTAGGAGAGCACGCATGTTCAATGTCACGCCGCAAGCAGCGGCCCAAATCAAAAACGCCACGCCCCAGGGCGAGGATGCCGAAATACTAGGCTTACGCGTCGCCGCGCGCCGCCTGCCGGATGGCGAGCTGGACTACGGCATGGGCTTTGACGAGCAACGCGAATTCGATCTGGAAATCGCCGTCGAAGGCGTCAATATCCTGATCGGGCCGAATAGCCGCGAGTTGTTGGAGGGGGTGACGCTCGATTATGTAGAGCTTGAGCCTGGTCAATTCCATTTCATTTTTATCCCGCCGCAAACCCAAGCAGAGAGTAGCAATCAAAGCAGCGGCGGGCGCGGCGCTTAACATCCGATTACGCGGAGGCGACGATGCAAACATTCGATGTGATCGTGATCGGCAGCGGACCCGGCGGCTACAAAGCGGCGCTAACCGCGGCGCAGCGCGGCGCCAAGGTCGCGCTCGTCGAAAAATCCTTGCCCGGCGGCAATTGTCTGAATCAAGGCTGCATTCCGAAAAAAACCTTGCTGCATCTGGCTTCCCTCATCGAAGACATGCAGCACCTGCAAGGCCGCGGCCTCGTCGGCCAGGTTAAAGGGGATTTCCAGGCCGCGATGCGGCACAAGGATGAAGTCATTGCCGGCATCCGCAATAATTTTCCGGTTTGGTTGCGCCGTCTCGGGGTGCAGATTTTTAACGGCCACGCCCGTTTTCTGGAGCCCTATCAAGTGGAAGTCGAGCCTGCCGATCCTGTCCTGGCGCAGGACCGCCCGCATCACCACCATCACCATTTGACGGCAAAAAAAATCATCATCGCCACGGGTTCCGCGCCGACCGCCTTACCTGCCTGCCCATTCGACGGAAAGACCGTCATTAGCTCGCGCGAATTCATGTTTGATTTGACGGAACTGCCGGACACCATGCTATTCGTCGGCGGCGGCTCGATAGGCGTAGAACTCGCCTACCTCATGCATCAGTTCGGCTCCCGGGTGTGCTTGGTCGAGCGCGAGGATCACCTACTGCCGAATACGCGCATCCCGGATCATGCTTGCGCCACGCTCGAGCGCAAGTTCAAGCGTATCGGGCTCGACTATCGCGTGCGCCTTACGGTGGCGCAATGCACTACTGCCGACGGCAAAGCCCACGTCACCTTCAGCGACGGCTCACGTGCCAGCTTCGATAAAGTGCTGGTCGCGATCGGACGCCATCCGGTCGTGGCGGGACTCGATCTGGATAAAACCGGCGTGGCGATTAACGAAGATGGCTTCATTCTCACTTCCGAATACCTGGAAACCAATGTGCCGGGCATCTACGCCATCGGCGATGTGAAACCCGGCCCGATGACCGCGAATGCAGCCTTGCACGATGCCAAAGTCGCGGCGGCCAACGCCGTCGAAGGCAATCAACTGGTATTCAACTATTTCAAAGTACCGGTGGTGCTGCACTCGGCCATGGAAATCGCGGCGGTGGGCTTAACCGAAGAACAAGCCGAAGCCGCGGGCTTCGCGCCGGAAGCCGCGCGCACCAGCTTCGGCGGCTCGGGCAAGGCGCGCGCTTATCACGATACCGAAGGCTTTGTCGAAGTGATCCATGATGCCGAAACCGGCCAACTGCTGGGTGGCTGCGTGGTCGGTCCGGAAGCGGGAGAGCAAATTCAAATGATGACCGCTGCCTGCCAATCGGATCGCGGCTTATGGTTTTTCCGCGAGCTCTCGTACAGCCATCCGTCGTGGTGCGAGGAATTTGAAACCGCGATCGAGCCTTGCACCACGGCCTTCTCGAAATCGGAAAAAGAAATTTTTAGGCCGGGCATTTATGCCGGGCATGAATGAATACGCCCTCGCTTTTGGAAAGCTAAACAGACCATGGATTTTCTACCGATCTTTTTCGATATTCGCGGTAAGCGCTGCCTCGTCGTCGGCGGCAATGAAATCGCCGCGCGCAAAACCGCCCTGCTCTTGCATGCCGGCGCCAGCGTCATGGTAGCCGCTCCGGCGCTCGCCGCCGCATTCAAAGAACTGAGCGCGCAAGATCGTCTCTCGCATCATCCCGGCGCATTCGACCCGCATTTGCTCGATGGCATGGCCTTGGTCATCGCCGCGCATGAAGACTTCGCGGTGAATCGCGCCGTGTCCGAAGCCGCCAAGGCACGCCAACTGCCCGTGAACGTCGTCGACACGCCGGCGCTGTGCTCTTTTGTCTTGCCTTCCATTATCGACCGCTCGCCGATTTTAATCGCGGTATCCAGCGGCGGCGCATCACCGGTACTGGCACGCATGCTGCGCGCGCGTCTGGAGACCCTCATCCCCGCGGCTTACGGACGCCTTGCCACGCTCGCCGGCCAGTTTCGCGACAAAGTGAAGCAGCGCTTCGCGCGCCCGGAGAACCGGCGGATTTTCTGGGAAAAAGTATTCCAAGGACCCATCGCCGAAATGGTGTTCGCCGGTCAAGACCAAGCGGCGCAACACGCGCTGGATGACATGCTGGCACAAGAAACCGAAGCCGCAAAACCCATGGGCGAAGTGTACTTAGTGGGCGGCGGGCCGGGTAATCCCGATCTCCTCACCTTCCGCGCGCTGCGCTTGATGCAACAAGCCGATGTCGTGGTGCACGATAATCTTGTCACTCCCGCCGTGCTCGACATGGCGCGGCGCGACGCCGAACGTATTTATGTCGGCAAGCAACGCAACAACCACGCCTTGCCGCAAGAAGGCATTAACGAATTACTGGTGCGGCTAGCCAAAGAAGGCAAGCGCGTGCTGCGGCTCAAAGGCGGCGATCC
>DAIAMA010000070.1 GCA_027438535.1 bacterium | reverse complement strand
GGCGTAGCGAAAGTACGCCCAAGAATGCATCGCCGTATCAGGCAATATTGGGCGAATCCGCCTTAATTTCCGGTTTTTTGGGTCGATATCATAAGGATAAATGTGTAATGTATCCTTATGACCCCTGCTTCCGACACGAGCCGCTTGCCTAGCAGCCCCTCTCTGGTACAACTTGGCCGCCGCGGCTTGTGGGCGTTCGGGCTGTCGGCGCTGATATTGGTGGCGGCGTGGTTGTGGCTGTCGTGGAATAATGTGCGCCAAGCGCAGTTGCAGCGCATGACTATCGTGGTTTCCCTGGCCGCGGGCCAGGCCCAAAATTATTTCGATACAATAGGCGGCCATTTGGGTATGCTCGCCACGTTGATTCGCCAGAACGATGCGCTGCTGCATCCACGGCTTGCCGACGCCTTGCTCGCGGATTTCAAGAAAAATCATCCCGATCTGGGCGGAGCGACGATTATTTTACCGTCCGGCCAGATAGTGAACTCAAGCGCGCACAAGCCCGGCGCCCGGCTGCCCAATATTAACGAGAACCCGGACTGGCGCCCCGATTTTGCAAGCAATCTAAATGCTACCGGCTTGTCGATCAATCGGCCGCAGCGCAGCTATCTGCTCGAGACCTGGATCATTCCCTTACGCTATACCGTGCGCGATGCCGCCGGACGCGTCCTATTTTTGATACAAACCTCGATCTTGCTGGAGAAACAGCAAGCGCTGTGGGACAACCTTGGGCTGCCGCCGCAAGTACAGATCGGCTTATTGCGCGAAGATAATGCGCTGTTGTCGATGTGGCCGCTTCCGGATCGCAAGTTCGATCTGAAACGATTCCAAGTCGCGGGGCTGGCGCGGGCGATCGAAAAGGATACAACGAACGGGTTTTACCAAGCGCCGGCCGCGCGGTGGCACGCGCGGCGCGAAGGCGTGTATCAGCGCTTACGCGCCTATCCGGCCTATGCTTTCTTATCGGTGTCGAATACTTTACTGCTGGGGTTGTGGTGGAAGATGGTGCAGGTGCCGATTTACGTATTGACGATTTTATTCGCCTGCGGCGCGTTCACGTACAGTTGCTTAGCCAAGCGTTTTGTCAAGCGCATGCAGGCTATCCAAGCGGCCTTGACCGAAGGGAGAAGCCAGGCGCGATTACCCGCCAGCGGTGTGCGCGAGATCGACGAGCTGTGCGCGGCGCTCTCCGATACGCAAAATAAACTACAGGCCGCGGCGAAAAACCGCGAGCGGCAGTTATTGTCGGCGGCGGATGCCGGCACCTATACCCTCAGGCTGCGCGACGGCGTGGTGATTCATGCGGATGATGCTTTTCTCGCGATGCTCGGCCGCGCGCGCGCCGAAGTCGTGGGCCGTTCTTGGGTATTGCTGCTGGGGGAGGATGGCGGCCTCGAAGGCGAGCGATCCGGCCAATATCCGACGCAAGAACTTTCGCTGCGGGTATTGCGTTTCAAGCACAAGCAAGGCAAGCCGGTATGGCTGTCGCTGGCGGAATACATCGATGTTTCGGAAGGCGAACCGCTGCGTCAAGGCTTGGCGATCAACGTCAGCGAGCGCGAGCAATTGCTGGCTAAAGTACAAGTGCATTCCGACCGGTTGCGTGCTTTGTGGAAGCTCGCCACCGAGCGCGATACGCAGGATATCGATAAAGTGCGGCAGATGCTGCGCCTCGGATTGGATACCCTGGGCATGGAAGTTGGCATGGTCTCCGAGCATGCGGCTGGGTCGATGTCGGCGCGTTATAAAGTCGGCGCTCCCATTTTATTCGAAGAAGGGCAAACGAGCGCGCTGACCGATAGCTTGTGCCGTGAAACCGTGCGTTACAAGCGCAGCCAATTCATCGATGATTTGGCTTTGCAAAAAACCTATCTGGCAAGCCGCTTGGTAGCCGATTGGAAACTCCGCGTGTATATCAGCGCGCCGATTTGGGTGGGCGATCAACTTTACGGCACGCTGACTTTTTTCGATCGCCGGCTACACCAACAAGTCTTTAGCGAAGAAGACAAGGTCTTCGTCGAATTGCTCGCGGCATGGTTCGGTAAGGTACTGTTCGAGCAGTATCAGCACAAAATGCTCGAGACCATGGCGATGACCGATAGCCTGACCTGGCTTTCCAACCGGCGCGCCGCCGAGGCTCAGTTGGCGGGCGAGTTGGCGCGGGCGAAGCGCGCGGAAGAACCGTTCGTGGTGGTGATATGCGATCTGGATCGGTTCAAGCTCATTAATGATCATTTCGGGCACGATATCGGCGACGAAGTGTTACGGCATATCAGCGGCATCATGCGCGGCGCATTACGCGAAGGCGATTGGGTGGCGCGCTGGGGTGGCGAGGAATTCATCATCTTTTTGCATCGCTCCACGGGTGAAGAGGCAATTAACGCGATGGAACGTTTGCGCGAGGAAATCAAGGCGCGGCCGCTGGCGACGCGGCATGGTCATTTGCAGATCACCGCGAGTTTCGGTATCGGCGCCTACAGCGGAGGCGATACCGATATTACGCAGGTGCTGTCCGAAGCGGATGGCTGTTTGTACGAAGCGAAGCGCCGCGGACGCGACCGGGTGGTGATGAGCGAGGCCGCGACCAAGGGGTTGCTGTGGCAGGCGGGAATGCTACAGCATGCGCTGCAAGAAAAACGCATTGTCGCGGCGTATCAGGTGATGGTGGACTTGAACAGTGGCGACGTGGTGGCGGACGAGGCCCTGGCGCGGCTGATTCAACCCGACGGCAGTATCTTGACGGCGGCGGAGTTCGTCGAGGCGGCGGAAGGCATCAATCTGATTCATGTGGTGGACGATATCATCGCGCGTAGCGCAATCGAGCGTTATTGCGCGCATGCCAGCGGCGGCACCAACGGCCAGGTTGTGCATTTCATCAATCTCTCGCCGCAATTCCTGGCGCGGCGCGATTTGCTCGACGCTTTACTCGCCGATGCCAAGACACTGGCGGAACGTTCCGGGGTGAATTTCACCCGGCAGCAGCCGGTGGTGTTCGAGATCACCGAGCGCCAGTTGCTGGAAGACTTCGGCGCGATGCGCGAAGATTTAAAACATCTGCTGGAATACGGCTTCCGGCTGGCGCTGGACGATTTCGGCAGCGGCTATTCTTCTTTCCTCTATCTGGCAGAATTGCCGATCAGCTTCCTTAAAATAGAAGGCTGGATGGTGCGCAATATGCAATACAACGACCGTATTCTGAGCATGGTCAAGAGCATGGTCATGCTGGCCAAGACCTTGGGCATGACCACCATCGCCGAATGCGTGGAAGACGCGCGTACCGCGGAAATCCTGCGCGGCATGGGCGTGGATTGGGGACAGGGTTTTCACTTCGGCCGCCCGGAGATCGAACCGGCGGGAACTAATGCCACTCAGGCCCGTCTTATAGGGGCTTGATTACCTTCAAAAAGCCCTTATATCAACTATGATGGTTAAGAGGCCGGGGCAAGCCCGGTGGCGGCAATATTGCCAATGGAATATACTGGCCGGCCCAGCGTTATAATTCACAACAATATGGAGATGCCATGAGCGGGAAAGGGCAATTACTACAAGACCCGTTTTTGAATACCCTGCGTAAAGAGCATATCCCGGTGTCGATTTACCTCGTCAACGGGATCAAGCTTCAAGGTCAAGTCGAGTCTTTCGATCAATACGTCGTGCTGTTAAAAAATACCGTCACGCAGATGGTCTATAAACACGCGATTTCCACCGTCGTTCCGGCTCGGCCCGTGAGTATTTCCGTCGATATGCCGGATGCTTGATCGCCCTCCCATCGGCGATCTGGAAGGGCAGCGGACGATCGACAATACGGCGGTCTTGGTGGCCCTCGATTTCGGCGAGCCGGATGTCGAGGGCAGCCTGGAGGAGTTGCGCCGCCTGACCGAAAGCGCCGGCGTGTTGCCGGTGGCCGTGGTGCAAGGCAAACGCGCGCGACCCGATGCCGCGTATTTCGCCGGTACCGGCAAAGTCGACGAGATCGCGGGTGCCTTGCAGGCAACCCGCGCCGCCGTCGCTATTTTCAATCATGATTTGTCCCCCGCGCAACAACGCAATCTGGAACAGCGCTTGAAAAGCCGGGTGGTGGATCGCACCAGCTTGATTCTCGATATTTTCGCCCAGCGCGCAAAGTCGCATGAGGGCAAGGTGCAAGTGGAGTTGGCCCAATTGGAACGCCTCTCCACGCGGCTGGTGCGCGGTTGGACCCACTTGGAACGGCAAAAGGGCGGTGTCGGCTTGCGCGGCCCGGGCGAGACGCAGTTGGAAACCGACCGGCGTTTGATCGGCAAGCGCGTGAAATCGCTTAAAGAGCGCTTGGAAAAACTGGGCCGCCAGCGTCAAACGCAGCGCCGTGCCCGTGCTCGCAATGCGGTGTTTTCAGCATCGATCGTGGGCTATACCAACGCCGGCAAATCCACGCTGTTCAATCGTTTGACGCATGCCGGCGCTTACGCGGCCGATCAGCTTTTCGCCACCTTGGATACCACTTCGCGCCGCGTGTTCGTGCCCGAAGTAGGGCAAATCGTCGTGTCCGATACCGTCGGCTTCATCAAGCAACTGCCGCACGACTTGGTGGAAGCCTTTCGTGCCACGCTGGAAGAAGCGGCGCGGGCCGATTTGCTGTTGCATGTCGTGGATGCATCGAGCGCGCTGCGCGATAGCCAGATCGAGCAAGTCAATATCGTGCTGGCCGAGATCGGCGCCGCGCATCTGCCGCAAGTGCTGGTCATGAATAAGATCGATGCCGCGGGGATGGTTCCGCGCGTGGATCGCGACGAGTATGGTAAAATCGCGCGCGTTTGGGTCAGTGCGGCAACGGGCGACGGTATGGATTTGGTGCGGCTTGCCTTGAGCGAAGCGGCGCAAGCCCAAACAACGGCGGCACACCCCGAACTCACGCTTTAAGCCTTCCATCACGTGTAGGAAAATCTATGGCCTGGAACGACCCCAATTGGGGCAAAAAAGGAAACAACGGCGGCCCGCCCGATCTCGACGAATTGTGGCGCCGCTTCAACGAGTGCTTGTCCGGCCTGTTCGGCGGCAAGGGGCGCGGCCCGGCGGCGCCCGGCGGCGGCAATAACTCCCCCAGTCCGGTGAAGGGCGCGCTCCTGCTTGTCGGCATCATTTTAGTGGTTTGGATAGGCAGCGGCTTTTATATTGTGAATGCGCGCGAGCGCGGTGTCGTGCTGCGCTTCGGCAAATTTTCCGAGATCACCTTGCCGGGTCCGCGCTGGCATATGCCCTACCCGATCGAATCGGTGGAAATCGTCGATACCGCGCGCAACCGCGTCACGGAAGTCGGCTATCGCCAGAATGAGCGGAGCAAGCAACCCGGCGAAGCGGCCATGCTCACCAAGGACAAAAACATCATCAATGTGCTGTTCGCGGTGCAATACGTGGTGAGCGATCCGCGCGCCTTCGTTTTCAATAACTACATCGGCGATGACGCCGTGTTCGTGCGCCAGATAGCGGAAAGCGCGATGCGCGAAGCCGTGGGTAAAACCCCGGTCGATTCGGTGCTGACGCAAAGCACGGAAGTGGCGATCGAAGCGCGCAAATTGATGCAATCCACGCTGGATCGCTATAAATCCGGCATCTCGATCGCCAATGTCACGATCAGCCAAGTGCAGCCGCCCGAGCAGGTGCAAGCGGCATTCGACGATGCCATCAAGGCGGGGCAGGACCGGGATCGGCAGAAAAACGAAGGCGAGGCTTATTTCAACGATATCGTGCCCAAGGCCAAGGGCACGGCGGCGCGCTTGCTGCAAGAAGCCGAAGGCTACAAGCAAAGCGTGATCGCGCGCGCCGAGGGCGATGCATCGCGTTTCCGGCAATTGGCCGTGGAATACCAGAAAGCGCCGGGCGTGACGCGCGAGCGCTTATATCTCGACGCCATGCAGCAGATTTATTCCAATACCACGAAAGTCTTGGTAGACCAGAAATCCGGCAGCAATTTGCTCTATCTCCCGATCGATAAATTGATGCAACAACAGCGCGCGGCGGAGGCGCCAGCGGCGGCTGCGCCCGCCAAGCCCGCGACGGACGACGCGCAGCGTGCCACGGAACTCGATCGGCGCGATGCACTGCGTAACCGGGAGGAGCGGCCATGAATCGTAAATTTGCCGTGTTTGTCATCGTGGCGATCGTGGTACTGGTGACGTTGAACTTTACCTTCTATACGGTCGATCAACGCAAGCAAGCCATTATCTTGCAGCTCGGCGAGATTGTCGGTTTGCAGAAAAAACCCGGCTTGTATCTCAAAATCCCTTTTCTGCAAAACGTGGTGTATGTCGACAACCGTTTGCGCACCTTGGATTTGCCCGAGCCGGAGTTGATTATCACCAGCGAAAAAATCAATATGCTGGTGGATACCTTCGTGAAGTGGCGCGTGATTGACGCTAAGCAATATTATATCAGTGTGAGCGGAGATGAGCGGATCGCCGAGCAGCGCTTGATGAATGTGGTACGCGATGGCTTGCGCGCCGAGTTCAATAAGCGGACGGTGGATGAAGTGGTGTCCGGGCAGCGCGATGAAGTCATGAAGGGTCTGCGTGACAACGTGGACCGGGAAGCGCGGGCGCTGGGTATTCAAGTGGTCGACGTGCGGCTGAAGCGCGTCGATTACTCCGATAAGGCGGAAGAGTCGGTATTCGAGCGCATGCGTTCGGAGCGCTTGCGGGTGGCCAACGAACG
>DAIAMA010000006.1 GCA_027438535.1 bacterium | reverse complement strand
AATGCCGACGACGAATGGTCGGAGTTTTAAGCAGCCGCGCTGCATGCATGATTCGATGCATGCAGCGACCTCGGAATGCGGGCCATCGCGAGCGCCTTATTCACGCAATCTAAGTCGAGTCAATCATGCCTTCAGTGACAGAAAAAAGCCGCGACGACCGGGAGTTTATCTTCACCACTCAGGACTTCGAGCGCGTCAGAAAGCTCATCTACGATCACGCCGGCATCGCACTCTCGCCGCAAAAAGAAGATATGGCCTACAGCCGGCTGGCGCGCCGTTTGCGGGCAACCGGGCTCAGGAGCTTCGACGACTATCTGGCGCTGCTCGAGCGCGCGCGATGAGAACGAGTGGGAACTGTTCGTCAATTCGCTCACGACTAACCTCACTTCTTTTTTCCGGGAGGAGCACCACTTTCCGCTGTTGCAGGAATATTTGCGGCCGCGCATGAAGAAGGCCAATCTCGCGATTTGGTGCTCCGCCGCATCGACGGGAGAGGAACCCTACTCGCTGGCGATCACGGTGGCGGAGCTATTCGGGCAAATTCCGTCCAACGTTAAAATTCTCGCTTCCGATCTCGACACCCACGTGCTCGACAAGGCGCGCCAGGGCGTATATCCGCAGGAGCGCGTCGCAAAATTGCCGGAAAGCCTGCTGCAGAAATATTTTCTACGCGGTAGCGGCGCGCATGCGGACCATGTGCGCGTCCGGCCCGAATTGCAATCCATGTTGACATTCCGCCAAATCAATCTGCTTGATACCAGCTGGCCGATGCGCGGGCCGTTCGATGTGATTTTCTGCCGCAATGTCATGATCTATTTCGACAAGCCGACGCAATACGCCATTTTGGCCAAATTCGTGCCGCTCATGGCGCAAGAAGGCTTGCTGTTCGCGGGCCACTCCGAGAGTTTTCACCATGCGGCGGATCTATTCAAATTGCGCGGGAAAACCGTCTGTGGCTTGACCGAAACCGCGAAAAAACGCGCCTGCCGCTCCGAGGGGCGGTAATGGCGGCCAAACCGCCGCGCCAGGCCGGGAGCGAAGCGAGCGGCCCCGAAGAAGCGGCTACGCCGAACCTGTACTTCGACCGGCAATTCAATACGCACGCCGCGAAATTTCTACCCGGCGAATATTATGCAACCACGCACGATATGATGATCGTCACGGTATTGGGCTCTTGTGTTTCGGCTTGCATTCGCGACCGGGAAAGCGGCGTGGGCGGCATGAATCACTTCATGCTGCCGCACGGCGGCGATGCCGAATTCGCGCTGAAATTTCTCGAAACCGAGAATATTCGCGTCATCGCGAAAGATTTGCTGGATGTCCATCCGCGCAAGGTATATTACTTTCCCAACAGCGGGCGTGTATTAGTGAAAAAGCTGCGCAACCTGCACAACAGCACCATCATCGAGCGCGAGCAGGAATACGAATCGCGCCTGGGCGTGAAACCGGTAGCCGGCGATGTAGAGCTATTTTCTTAGGATAACGACCATCATGCCGATCAAAGTAGTCATCGTCGACGATTCCGCGCTCATTCGCAGCGTGCTCAAGAAAATCCTCGAGCAAGCGCCGGATATCCGGGTCGTGGGCGTCGCACCGGACCCCTTGGTCGCGCGCGAAATCATTCGCGCCACCAATCCCGATGTGATCACTCTCGATGTGGAAATGCCGAAAATGGACGGTTTGGTGTTTCTCGAAAAGCTCATGCGCTTGCGGCCCACGGCGGTCTTGATGATTTCGTCCTTTACCGAGCGCAGCTCGGAAGTCACGCTAAGAGCGCTGGAACTGGGCGCGGTCGATTTCGTCACCAAGCCCAAGCTCGATATCGCCGCGGGCATGCAAGAATACGGGGAGATGATCGTGGAGAAAATCCGCGCCGCTCACCAAGCCAAGCTCAAGAAACCCTCGCCTCTGCAGGTATCGGAGCGTCTATCGGCGGATGCCGTGCTGCCCGCGCTGGCGAACCGCATTACCTCCACCGAAAAACTGATCATCATTGGTGCCTCCACCGGCGGCACCGAGGCGATCAAGGAAGTGTTGATCAGAATGCCCGCCGATTGTCCGGGCATTTTGATCACGCAGCACATGCCGGAGGCGTTTACGCGCTCCTTCGCCAACCGGCTCGACAGCGTATGTAAAATCGCCGTCAAAGAGGCCGAGCAAGGCGACCGTGTTCTGCCCGGCCATGCCTACATCGCACCCGGCCACTCGCATTTGCTATTGAAGCGCAGCGGCGCGAATTATATGTGCGAATTAAACGACGGTCCGCCGGTGAATCGCCACCGCCCATCGGTCGATGTGCTGTTCCGCTCCGCCGCCAACTGTGCCGGCCAGAATGCGATCGGCGTCATTCTCACCGGCATGGGTAAGGATGGCGCAGCCGGCATGCTAGAGATGAAACAGGCTGGTGCTTATAATTTTTCTCAGGACGAAGCGACTTGCGTCGTGTATGGCATGCCGAAGGAAGCCGTGGCCATGGGCGGCGTGGATGAAATCGTCCCGCTCAACGATATCGCGCAGCGGATACTGGCGCATCTTTCACCCTTGGGCGTACGCGCGATCCGGGTGTGACTGTTGAATGTCGAATGCCGCCTCGTCTACGGTTCGTCCGCTTTATCCGCCTTATCTAGCACATCCTGCTTGATCGTTACCTTGATCTCGTGCCGCAAGCTCGCCACATACGCACTCGCGATTTGCTCGGCTTGCGCTTGCGCTAGGGTTGCGGGTAAGAACTGGCTGGCTTGTTTGAGCAGCGCATCGTCGGTACTCACGGCGATGATTTTATAAATCGCATAATCGCCGTTAGGCAAAGCCGCGCCCGCATAAGCCGGTAGCGTTTTGACCGGGGCGCGATAGATTATCTGCAGCGCGCTAGCATCCATATCCGGCTTCGGCGCTTGCCCGCGATTGAGCGTCACCGGCGCCGCGAATGTCAATCCCGTCACGGTTTTCCCCTGCTGCAATTCCGCTACCTGCGCTTGACCGCGCTGCACCGCCAGCGCTGCCGCTTGCTGCGCGCGCAAGCGCGATTCGATTTCCGTTTTGACCGCTTCCAGCGGCTTTTGAGTGGCCGGCTTATATTCCGCGATACGCGCCGCGACCAAGGTGTTGGGCGCTACCTCGATGGCATCGGTATTGCGCTTGTCTCGCACCGCATCGCTGGAAAAAATCGCGCTAAGCAGGCGCTCGTTCTTGAGCACGCCTTGCGCCGGGCCTTGGCGCCCGAACCAATCGCTGGTTTGGATCGGAAGTTGATATTTTTCCGCGGCGGGCTTGAGGCTATCCGGTTTGGAGTAGACCGCGTCACCGAATAGATCCGCCTCCTCGTTGAATCGACGCAAGGCCATGTCGCGCTTGGCCGCGTCCATCACCTGTGCTTTAACCTCGTCGAAGCTGCGCTGTCCGCCGCCGGTAACGGCTTGCAGTTGCACGATATGAAACCCCGCCGGCGATTCCACGAGGCCGCGCACCTCGCCCGGCGCCATGCTGAACGCGGCGTCTTCGATTTGCTTGAATAGCGTGCCGCGCTGAATAAATCCGAATGAGCCGCCTTTGGCGGCCGTTAGCGGATCTTGCGAATAACGCTTGGCCAATTCGCCGAATAGCTTGGGGTTCTGCTGCACCTGCCGCAGAATTTGCTGCGCTTTTTCTTGCGCCGCTTGGCGTTCCGCGGGCTTGGCATCGGGCGGCACGCGGATCAGGATGTGCGCCACCTCGCGCCGTTCCGGTTGCGCGAATTCCGCCGCATGCGCGGCGTAGTACGCCTTGGCATCGGCTTCGCTCACCTGCAGATGCGCCATGATCGCCTCCGGCGAAAACACGATGTATTCCACGCGCGCCTGTTCCGGCACGCGCGACAATTCGGGATGCGCATCGTAATAGGCTTGGATTTGCTGCGGCGTGACTTGCACCCGGGCGGTGAAATCCGCGGCATGCAATATCGCTTCGGCAACCTCGCGCCGCTGCGCCAGTATCCGCGCCAAACGCCCGGCTTGCGCGTGCGAGACAATATTGGTATCGGCTTGCAGCGCGAGCAACTCGCGAATAATTTGGTTCTGCGCGATCGAAGCCACATATTGTTCGCGGTTCAAGCGGTTATATTCGAGAAAGCGTTCAAATTGGGCTTGGGAAAAGCGCCCGTTTTCTTGAAACGCCGGCTCCCGTTCCACCGCGGCAAAGATCGCCGCCTTGTCCGCGCTATAACCCAGTTTTGCCGCCTGCTCGATCAGCAATTGCTCGCGTATCAGGCGCTCCAGCACCGCAGATTTTAGCGCTTTTCCGTTCAAGATCGCGGCATCGCGCTCGCCCGCCTTGCGCAAACGGGTTTGCTCGCTCCTGAATGCTTCCTCGTATTCCGGCAGCGTAATCTTACGTTCGCCGACCTGGGCCACGACCGGCACCGAACCGCCCGCGCGATTGTACGCATCGACTCCGAACAGGGCGAAGGAAAGAATAATAATGCCTAAAATAATGCGGGCAAACCAACCCTTCATTTTTTCGTGCATGGTGTCGGATAACATAGCGCGATCCTATTTTGGGAATCCGAAATAAAAAAGGCGAGCGCCCTAATGAAAAGGTGCTCGCCCGGTTCTGGCGGAGTGGACGGGACTCGAACCCGCGACCCCCGGCGTGACAGGCCGGTATTCTAACCAGCTGAACTACCACTCCTCAACTTGCGCTGGTGGGTGCTGAGGGGATCGAACCCCCGACATTCGCCTTGTAAGGGCGACGCTCTACCAGCTGAGCTAAGCACCCAAAACGGCACCTTCGCCGCGACATCCGCGCTATCGCCCGGTTTATCGCGAGTAAGGCGCCTTGGGGAAGCCGTGCCGAAGCACCAGCTCAGCCTCACCAAAAGCGCGCTAGTTTAGCGCATCTTTCAGTGATTTTCCAGCGCGGAATTTAGGTACCTTGGCCGCCTTGATTTTGATGGTGGCGCCGGTTTGCGGATTACGGCCATTGCGCGCGGCGCGCTTGCCGACATAGAACGTACCGAAGCCCACGAGCGTCACCATATTGCCCTTTTTGAGTGCTTGCTGCACCGCACCGACCGCGGCATCCAGCGCGCGGCCCGCCGCCGCTTTGGAAATATCCGCTTCCGTGGCAATCGCGTCGATCAATTCAGTTTTGTTCACGAGGTGTCCCCTTTTCGCATAGGTGTTGGTGTGTGATGTGGCAGTAGAACCCTGCACTGCACTTTATAGCAGTCTGAAAAACAGGGTGTCAAGCGATATGTCGGCGCCGCGCGGGGATTATCACGTGAATCATTTTTTATCCGCATGCAAGCAAGAAATTTTGCCGCACGCACTCAATCTGGCATGAAAAAAGCCGGATCGGCTTATTACACCGATCCGGCTTTTCGCCAGTCTCCGCCGTTTAATGTTTCACCACGGCCGGCGGTTTTTCTTCCACTTTCGGCGGCAGCGCGGCCGGCGCTTCGTCCGGTAGCGGCTGTGGCTTGCGCTCCAATGCATATTCCAGCACTTGATCGATCCAGCGTACCGGATGGATATCGAGCTTGTTTTTAATATTGTCCGGAATATCGCCGAGATCCTTGGTGTTTTCCTGCGGAATCAAGACCATCTTGATGCCGCCCCGATGCGCCGCAAGCAATTTCTCTTTCAAGCCGCCGATCGGCAACACCTCGCCACGCAGCGTAATCTCGCCGGTCATCGCCACATCGGCACGCACCGGGATACCCGTCAACACCGATACCATCGCGGTACAAATGGCAACGCCCGCGCTCGGCCCGTCCTTCGGCGTCGCGCCTTCCGGCAGGTGAATATGAATATCGTTGTTCTGATAAAAATCTTCCGGAATGCCCAGCCGCTTCGAGCGGCTGCGCACGACCGACAGCGCGGCTTGAATCGACTCTTGCATCACTTCGCCCAATTTACCGGTAGTGATCGTTTTACCCTTGCCCGGAATCTTGACCGACTCGATCGTGAGCAGTTCGCCGCCGACTTCGGTCCACGCCAAACCGGTCACCTGCCCGACCTGATTGGCTTTCTCCGCCATGCCGTAGCTAAAGCGGCGCACACCCAGATATTTGTCGAGATTGCGCGCGCTAACCGTGATTTTGCTGGCTTTCTTATCCACCAGTAACGCTTTGACGACTTTGCGGCAAATCTTGGCGATTTCGCGCTCCAAGCCACGCACGCCGGCTTCGCGTGTGTAATAGCGAATGATGTCGCGGATCGCGCTCTGCGTGACGTTAATCTCGCCCTGCTTCAAACCATGGGTCTTGATCTGTTTCTGCAACAGATAATTCACGGCGATATTGATCTTTTCGTCTTCGGTGTACCCGGCGAGCCGAATCACTTCCATCCTATCCAGCAAAGCGGGTGGAATATTGAGCGAGTTGGCGGTAGCCACGAACATGACTTCGGAGAGATCGAATTCCACCTCGACATAATGGTCGACAAAGGTATGGTTCTGCTCCGGATCCAGCACTTCCAGCAAGGCTGAGGAAGGATCGCCACGGAAGTCCATGCCCATCTTATCCACTTCGTCGAGCAGGAATAGCGGGTTACGCACCGCAACCTTGGTCATGCTTTGCAAAATCTTGCCCGGCATGGAACCGATATACGTACGGCGATGGCCGCGAATCTCCGCTTCGTCGCGCACGCCGCCCAGCGCCATGCGCACGAATTTGCGATTGGTCGCCTTGGCGATCGATTGGCCGAGCGAGGTCTTACCCACACCGGGCGGCCCAACCAGGCACAGAATCGGCGCTTTCAGTTTATCCACGCGCTGCTGCACCGCGAGGTATTCGATGATGCGCTCTTTCACCCGGTCGAGGCCGTAGTGGTCCTCGTCCAAGATGGCTTCGGCGCGTTCCAGGTCCTTGCTGATCTTGGTTTTCTTGCGCCATGGCAAACTCACGATGGTCTCGATGAAATTACGCACGACGGTGGCTTCCGCCGACATTGGCGACATCATCTTTAATTTTTTCAATTCGGCCATGGCCTTGGTATTGGCCTCTTTCGACATCTTCGCGTCTTTGATGCGTTTTTCCAAGTCATCGAGATCGGCGCCTTCTTCCATATCGCCCAACTCTTTCTGAATCGCCTTTACTTGCTCGTTCAGATAATACTCGCGCTGGCTTTTTTCCATTTGCCGTTTTACCCGGCCGCGGATGCGCTTCTCCACTTGCAGGATATCGATCTCGGCATTCAGCAGGCCGAACAAATGTTCGAGACGCGAATGCACCGAGAACATCTCGAGAATTTCCTGTTTCTGTTCAAGCTTGATCGGCAAGTGCGCGGCGATGGTGTCGGCAAGCCGGCCGGCATCGTCGATGCTGGCGAGCGAGGTCAAAATCTCCGGCGGAATTTTTTTGTTGAGCTTGACGTATTGGTCGAACTCGGTGAACACGCTACGCATCAGCGCCAGCGTTTCATTGTCCGTCGGCGGTTCGATCTGGGCGATCTCCGCATCCGCCGCGAAATGGGTCTTATCGTCGATGAAATCGTTGATGCGCGCGCGTTGATTGCCTTCGACCAAGACCTTCACCGTGCCATCGGGCAATTTCAACATTTGCAGGATGCTGGCGACGCTACCCACGTGATACAAATCGTCGGTCGTCGGTTCATCCTTGGAGGCGGATTTTTGCGCGACCAGGAGGATATGCTTACCGGATTCCATCGCCACTTCCAGCGCCTTGATGGATTTCGGGCGGCCGACGAATAAGGGAATCACAATGTGGGGATATACCACGACATCCCGCAGAGGAAGTAAGGGAAGGGTTACGCGGTCGCCCAGGGTCTCTTGAGGTAAGCTCATGGTTTATCTGCCTAAGTAAGAAGCTTGTTGAAGAGAGATGGGGGCCCGGCCGGCAATATCAAGGGCCGGCGGGTGTCCCGTAAGGCGCCCGGGATAGCGGCGCCAGGTTCTTGAAGAGAATAACGGCCGGCTGCGGGGAATACTTGAATCGCGTAAACCCGATCACTCACGCGACACGCGGTTGGTCGGCGTAGATGAGCAAGGGTTTGGTCTTACCCTTGATCACTTCTTCGTCCACCACCACCTTGGTGACATCTTTCAGCGAAGGCAGCTCGAACATAATGTCGAGCAGCGCATGCTCCATGATCGAGCGCAGGCCACGCGCGCCGGTTTTTCGTTGCAGCGCCTTGCGTGCGATCTCTTCGATCGCGCTGTCGCGGAACTCCAACTCGGTGCCTTCCATCGTAAACAGTTTTTGATACTGGCGAATCAGGGCATTCTTGGGCTCGGTGAGAATTTGCACCAGCGCTTTTTCGTCGAGCTCCTCCAGGGTCGCGACCACCGGCAAGCGGCCGACGAATTCGGGAATCAAGCCGTATTTGATCAAATCCTCCGGCTCCACTTCGCGCAGCACGTCCCCGATCGCCTTACGGTCGTCCTTGCTTTTCACTTGCGCGCCGAAACCGATGCCGCCCTTCTCCGAACGGTTGCGGATCACTTTCACCAAGCCATCGAATGCGCCGCCGCATACGAACAGAATATTCGCGGTATCGACCTGCACGAACTCCTGATTCGGATGCTTGCGCCCGCCCTGCGGCGGCACCGAGGCGATCGTGCCTTCGATCAGCTTTAGCAGTGCCTGCTGCACGCCCTCGCCCGACACGTCGCGGGTGATGGAAGGGTTATCGGACTTGCGCGAAATCTTGTCGATCTCATCGATATAAACAATGCCTTGCTGCGCTTTCTCCACGTTGTAGTCGCATTTTTGCAGCAATTTCTGAATGATATTTTCCACATCCTCGCCGACATAACCAGCTTCGGTCAGCGTGGTGGCATCGGCGATCACGAACGGCACATTGAGTAGCCGCGCCAAAGTCTGCGCGAGCAAAGTTTTGCCCGAGCCGGTCGGTCCGATCAGGAGAATATTGCTCTTGGATAGCTCGACATCATCGGCCTTGGGACTATTCTTCAAGCGCTTGTAGTGATTGTATACCGCGACCGACAAAATCTTTTTCGCCACATTTTGGCCGATCACATATTGGTCGAGAATTTGACAAATCTCGGCCGGCGTCGGCAGTTCGTTGCCGCCCGCCTTCGCGCCCTGGTCGCCCTGGATTTCTTCGCGGATAATGTCGTTGCACAAATCAACGCATTCGTCGCAAATAAATACCGACGGGCCGGCGATGAGCTTCCGCACTTCGTGCTGGCTTTTGCCGCAGAAGGAACAGTACAGAAGCTTATCGTTGCTGCCGGTTTTGTCGTTCATACCCATACCCTTTGATGACGGTTTAGTGACATTAAACCGAAGTTTCACCCCGGTTGGCAAGCACCTTGTCCACCAAACCGTAATTGACGGCTTGCTCGCCGCTCATGAAAAAGTCGCGGTCGCTGTCGCGCTCGATCACGTCCACCGGCTGGCCGGTGTGCTTGGCAAGGATTTCATTCAGCCGCGCGCGCAGATAAAGAATCTCCTTGGCCTGGATCTCGATATCGGAGGCTTGTCCTTGGAAACCCCCGGACGGCTGGTGAATCATCACGCGCGAATTCGGCAAACAGAAGCGCTTGTTCTTGGCACCCGCCGCCAGCAAAAACGCGCCCATGCTCGCGGCGATACCGGTACACAAGGTGCTGACATCCGGCTTGACGAATTGCATGGTGTCGTAAATCGCCAAACCGGCCGACACCGATCCGCCGGGCGAATTAATATAGAAGCTAATATCTTTATCCGGATTCTCCGACTCCAGAAACAGCAGCTGGGCCACGATCACGTTGGCCGTGGCGTCATTCACCGGTCCGACTAAAAATACGACGCGCTCTTTCAGCAGGCGTGAATAAATATCGTAGGCGCGTTCGCCGCGCCCGCTCTGCTCGATCACCATCGGAATATAGCCGAGCATCTGCGGGTCGAAGCCGCTACGATCCGCAAAAGTCATGAAACGGTCGATCATTTATTGATTCCCATCAGTTCATCGAAAGGCATGGTTTTATCTTCCACTTGCGCTTGTTTCAGTGCCCAGCTTACCACATTCTGCTCCAGCACCAAGGACTCGACTTCCGCGAGCCGAGTAGGGTTTTCATAGTACCAGGCCACGACTTGGGCGGGATTTTCGTAGCTCTCGGCGTGCGCCTCGACTTGCTTGCGTACCTGCTCCGGCTGCGCTCTCAAATCGTTCGCCTTCACCACTTCGGCAAGAATCAAACCCAGCGTCACGCGCCGCCGCGCTTGCGCTTCGAACAAGTCCGCCGGTAACGGCATATCGTCGGCCGACATACCGCGCCCCTGAAAATCTTGGCGCGCATGCTGCATCAGGCGCTCGATTTCCGTGTCGATGAGCGCGCGTGGCGCCGATATCGGGGTAGCCGCGAGCAAAGCCTGCATCACTTGCTCCTTCACTTTATTATCGACACGTTTTTCGACCTCGCGTTCGATATTGGCGCGCACTTCGCTGCGCATTTTAGCTACATCGCCATCTTCCACGCCTAAAGAACGAGCAAGTTCCGGGCCAATCTCCGGCAGTTGGGGGGCCAGTACCCGCTTTACCGTGACCGTAAATTGCGCGGTTTTGCCCGCCACTTCCTTGCCGTGGTAATCGGCCGGGAAGGTCACGTCGTAAGTTTTGGACTCGCCTGCCTGCATGCCCAGGATCGGACGGTCGAAATCGGCCAATGTCCGGCCTTCGCCAAGGGTGACGATATACCCCTTGGCCGCATTCCCCGCGAACGGCTGGCCGTCGATCGTGCCGGTATAATCGATCTCGACCCGGTCGCCGGTCTGGGCGGCACGCGCCGCAAGTTCGTAGGTCGCGCGCTGTTTGCGCAGGATTTCAATCGTATTATCGACATCCGCCTCGCTCACTTGAACCACCGGGCGCTCGATTTTGGCATGATTGATACTGCCAAGCACCACTTCCGGATACACTTCGAACGTCGCGATAAACTCCAATTGCCCGCTGCTTGCCGCATCCGCCGCGGGTTCGATAGAGGGCATACCCGCGATTTTGATTTGCTGTTCGCGCAAGGTATCGCTAATGCGCTGGCTGCCCGCCTCCGAAATGACTTCTTGGCGCACTTGGCCGCCATATTGCTGAGCGACGATCTTCATCGGCACTTTGCCGGGACGAAAGCCATGGACTTTTGCACTACGCGCAATCCGCTTCAAGCGGTTTTCCACTTCCGCTTCGATCTGGGCGAGCGGAATCGAAATGCGCATGCGCCGCTCCAATTGCCCGATATTCTCAACTTGTGCTTGCATGGTTCTGTCCTTAAAAATCAATTCGATCTGGTGCGAAAGGGGGGACTCGAACCCCCACGGGGGTTACCCGCTGGAACCTAAATCCAGTGCGTCTACCAATTCCGCCACTTTCGCTGAAAATAGTGTATTTTATTCGATTCGCGCCTCCGCGTCATTTTTCCCGCCTAACTCGCTCAAAATAAGCGCTTTTTCATGGAGCACACTGGTGGAATACGCCATTCAGCATTATGAAAACTTCCCTGTTGCATCGATCTTGCTACCGCGTCGCTTGCGCTACCCAATACGGATCATTTATGCCTTTGCGCGGCAGGCCGACGACTTCGCCGATGAAGGCAACGACATGCCAGACGCGCGGCTCGCAAAGCTCGACCGGTTTCGCGCCGAACTGGATGGCATCGAGCGCCGTGAGCCCAGCGAACTTCCCCTATTCCGCGATCTCGCCGAGGTGATTCAAGCACACCGGCTGCCGATCCAGTATTTTCGCGATCTGCTCGATGCCTTCAGCCAAGACGTCGTAAAAACGCGCTATGCCAATTTCGGCGAGGTCATGGACTACTGCCGCCGCTCGGCCAATCCCATCGGCCGGCTGTTACTGCACTTGTACCGCAAAACCGATGCGCGCCAGCTTGCGCTCGCCGACGGCATTTGCTCCGCTTTGCAGATCATTAATTTTTTGCAGGACATCGCCATCGATTATCGAAAGGGGCGCATTTACCTACCCCAAGACGAACTGGCACAATATGGCATCACCGAACAACAGCTCGCGCGCGGTGCGGCAGACGGACCATGGTGGCCCTTCATGCGATTTCAAATCGAACGTGCGCGCAAACTGCTCCAAGCCGGCGCGCCCTTGGGTCAGCAACTCCATGGCCGCATCGGGCTGGAAATGCGCCTGATTATCATGGGAGGGGAACGAATTTTGAAAAAACTGCACGACGTGCAGGGCGATGTGTTTCATGCACGTCCGGTACTCAAGCTTTCCGATTGGCCATATATGCTCTATCGCGCAATGCGTGCTCGATGACTCCCGCCGCCTATTGCCAAGAAAAAGCCGCCCAAAGCGGATCGAGCTTTTACTACAGTTTTCTCTTTCTGCCCAAAGCACGGCGCGAAGCCATCACGGCATTGTACGCATTCTGCCGCGAAGTCGACGATATCGCGGATGAATGCAGCGACACCGCGCTCGCCCGCACCAAGCTCGAATGGTGGCGCGTGGAACTGGCGCGCACCTTCGCCGGCGAGCCCAGCCATCCGGTGAGCCAGGCGCTGCTGCCGGCGATCCGCGCCTATGACTTGGCGCGGGAGCAATTCGAAGAAATCATCGATGGCATGGAAATGGATTTACAGCACGTGCGCTACGCCGATTTCAAAGCGCTGCAACTGTATTGCTACCGTGTCGCCGCCGTGGTCGGCCAACTCGCCGCCGCCATCTTCGGCTACGGCGAGCGCAAGACCCTGAAATATGCGCACGACCTGGGTCTGGCATTTCAGCTCACTAATATCATTCGCGACGTGGGCGAAGACGCGCGGCGCAACCGCATCTATCTGCCACAAGATGAACTAGCCCAATTCGGGGTACAAGAGAGCGATATGCTCGCCGGCCATTCGAGCCCGGCGTTTCGCGCTTTAATGGCCCACCAAGTCGCACGCGCCCGTACTTTCTATCAGCAGGCCTTGCAGGAATTGCCCGCCTCCGACCGCCGCAACCAGCGTCCTGGACTGGTGATGGCGGCGATCTATCAAACGCTGCTGAATGAAATTGAAAACGATGGCTACCCCGTGCTTGATCGCCGCATTTCGCTCACGCCGCTACGCAAATTGTGGATCGCTTGGCGCACCTGGGTATTCCGCTATTGATTGCGATCATCGGCGGTGGCTGGGCGGGACTCGCCGCCGCCGTTACCCTAACCGAGCAGCGTATGCCGGTCACGCTATTCGAGAGCGCGGCGCAACTCGGCGGTCGGGCGCGGCGCGTTGAATTTAATGGGCTCGCGCTCGACAATGGCCAGCATATTTTACTTGGCGCGTATCGCGAAACGCTGCGCTTATTAGATCAAGTCGGCGTCGCAGTGGGCGACGCTTGTTACGCCCCGCCGCTCACGCTGCACGTTGAACCCGGGTTTCGCCTGCAAGCCGCGCGCTTGCCCGCGCCCTGGCATTTGGCCGCGGGGCTGCTGCGTAGCCGGGGCATTACATTGCGCGATAAATTCGCCGCCGTGCGTTTTCTGGCGGCGCTCAAACGCGCGCAATTCCAAGTGGCACCCGATCTCACGGTCACGGCCTTGCTCGCCGAGCATCGGCAAAGTACCGTGCTAAACGATTATTTGTGGTGCCCTTTGTGCCTCGCCGCACTCAATACGCCACCGCCCGGTGCCTCAGCGCAAGTGTTTGTAAATGTATTGCGCGATGCTTTTTTTGGCACGCGCGACGACAGCCGGCTACTGCTACCGCGCGTCGATTTGGGTTGCCTGTTTCCCGACGCCGCCGTACGTTACCTGCAGGCACGCGCCGCAACCCTGTGCCTCAACCGACGCATTCAACGCGTCGATGCAGAAGCGGGGCGCTTCACCTTGCACCACGAACAAGGCGCGGAAAGCTTCTCGCATGTTATCTGCGCCGTGCCGTCGTTCCGCGTAGCCAGCCTGCTCGATCATCTGGCGCCGCTGCAAGCAGTTCTGGATCAAATCAGCGCATTGCGCTATCAACCGATCTATACCGTCTATTTGCAATACGATACCGCGCTACGCCTGCCCTTCCCCATGCTGGGGCTAACACAAACCATCAGCCAATGGGTATTCGATCGCGGCGCGCTCTCGAATCAACCGGGTTTAATAGCGGTAGTCATTAGTGCGCAAGGCGCGCATGAACACTGGGATCACGCCACACTTGCACAAAAAGTCGCGCAAGAATTGCATACGCATCTCGGCTTGCCGCAACAAGCCGCGTGGGTGCAAGTCATCGCGGAGAAGCGCGCTACCTTCGATTGCGTGCCGGGCCTGGCGCGACCCGTGAACCGCACGCCGATACCGGGCTTGTTCCTGGCCGGCGACTATACCGCTTCGGATTATCCCGCCACGCTCGAAGCCGCGGTACGAAGCGGGATACAATGCGCGCTCCTTATCATGGAAGCCATGCAATGAATTACACTCCTGCCCCCGACCTGCTAAAGGATCGCGTGATCTTGGTCACCGGCGCCGGCCAAGGCATTGGCCGCTGCGCCGCGCTCGCCTACGCGCAGCACGGCGCCACGGTATTGCTCCTGGGCCGCAACCAGAAACGGCTCGACGCAACATACGATGCGATCGTGGACGCGGCTTACCCGGAGCCGATGGTGCTTAAACTCGATCTCGCGCAAGCCAGCGACGAGCAATTCAAGGCCATGGCCGAAGCCATTTTCGGGCAAGTCGGGCGGCTCGACGGGATTTTGCACAACGCCTCGCGTTTCGACGGCTTAACACCGCTGGCGCTGCAGCCGCTGGATCAATGGCTAGGCACTTTACGCGTCAATCTGGCCGCGCCGGCGGCGCTGACACGCGCCTGTTTGCCGCTCTTGACTCGCGCACCGGATAGCGCCGTCCTATTCACCTCGGAGACACACGGACACACGCCCGCCGCATTTTGGGGCGCGTTCGCGGTATCGAAATCGGGATTGGAAACATTGGTGAAAATCTGGTCGGAAGAGCTGACGCCACATCCGCATTTGCGCATGAATGCAATCGTGCCAGGGCCGGTACGCTCACCGCAACGCTTAGTCAGCCACCCTGCGGAAAATCACGCGCAACTCGTCCCTCCGGAAAGGCTGATGCCACTCTATCTTTACCTCATCGGCCCGGACAGCTGCGGCGATAACGGCCGAGTATTCGAAGCACAGCCGCTCTAGGCGACTATTTCAGGTAAAACTGTAACTTGTCCGTGCCGACCTCGATTTGATCCAAGTTGTCGAGCGGGGACGGCGCCTCGCCAATGCTTTTCCCATTGACAGTGGGGTGTTTCTTGCCTGCGACGTGGGTAATGAAATAGCCCATCGGGCGGCGGCTGATAATCGCGCTGCTACCCGGTTTACCGAGCGGAGTAATCGGCCGCGCCAATTCGATTTCTTGGCCCGCGAGCGCACCGCCGATGCCGCGTACCGCGCCCAGGGGGAACACGGTTTTGACGTTACGGGCGTTGGCCACCGCGGTGGCAATGCTCTGCGTATCGGCGCCATCCTTGACGGCACCTTCTTGCCTGAGCTTGGTTCGATCGAACGCCGGGATCATCAGCGTCTTGTCGAAATCCATATCCGGCATGGCTTTTTGGTTAACGTATTTCAAGCGATAACGCCCGACTTCGATCACATCGCCGTTTTGCAGTATATGGCGTTTGACGGTTTGCCCATTCACTTGCGTGCCATTGGTGGACCCCAAGTCTTCCAGTATCTGGTCGTTGCCCACGGTGAGAATCACCGCATGCTCCTTGGACACGCCTTCGTCATTGATCTGAATATCGCAAGTGGGCTTGCGCCCGACGGAAAGGCGCTCCTTCTCCACAAAATAGTTGCCGAGCACGGAACCGTTCATGCTCAAGACTAATTTCGCCACAATACCGCCCTCCTAAGCGTGAGCGCCGAACCAGCGCGCAAAAAATCCGGTGCGTAGCGGAAAAGGCTTTTCAACTTTGATCGCCGCGACCGAAATATTGTCGTGACCGCCGTTGTCGTTGGCCATCATCACCAATTGCTGCGCCAGCAAGGGAATATTTTCCTTGATCGCCACCATCGCCAATTCGATATCGGCATCATCCACCATGTCGTTCAAGCCATCCGAGCATAGCAAATAAATATCGCCGGGCTGCGAGCGCTCCTGGCGCACATCCACCGCTATCGTCTGATTGACGCCCAAGGCGCGCGTCACCAGGTTACGATTATGCGAGACGCGCGCGTCTTCGGACGAAATCAAGCCCAGTTGCACTTGCTCTTGCAGCAGGGAATGGTCCACCGTCAGTTGCTCCAGCTTATCGTTGCGTAAACGGTATAAGCGCGAATCCCCGGCATGGGCAATGGTGACGATATTGTCGCGAAACAAGGCCATGACCACGGTAGTGCCC
>DAIAMA010000069.1 GCA_027438535.1 bacterium | reverse complement strand
ATGATGGGTGCAATGAGTTTAAGAAACAGAATTCTCGCGCATTGTGGGAAAATTCACAGTGAATTTGAGGAAGAGCCTAAAAAATCATTCTCCAAGGTCAGTTGCCCGATCTTGGCGTGCAGGGTCTTGATATCCACCGGCGGCACAGCTTGGCCGCTCGTCTCGCCGAAGACCTGCGCTGCCCGTTCCAGCAATTGGCTCTTCCAGTCGGTGATCTGGTTCGGATGAACGTCATGTTGCTGTGCCAACTCCGCTAGCGTCTTGTCGCCTTTGAGGGCCGCAACTGCTACTTGGGCTTTGAAGGTTGGCGAATGATTCCGCCGCGCCAACCCCGCTTGCACCGTGAGCCAGTTTTCGGAAAACCAATGATTCCCCCATGCGAGCACCGTCAAATAAGGCACGATGCCAAGCACGATCAGCGCGCGCGCCAGGCCCCGCATGCGACGCCACTCGATCCGCCTCGCCAAGCGCAACAACGCTACCCCCAGCATCACGCCCACGCCGCGAGAAGCGATCGAAGCACCTTGGCTGATGCCCGATACGATCGACAGTTGCAGCCCTTCAATCAGCACACCCAGCAGCAGGCCCGCTACCGCCACCAGCACCAGCGTTACGCGGCGCCTGAACACAAGCGCGGCCAACATCCCGAATGGCGCTACGGCGAGCGCTTCCGGAACGAGCTTTAACCCGCAGTCGTCACCGCAATTCGGCGCGAACAGCCAACCCACGTTGCCCGAAGCCAACTGCCGCTGCCATTCGGCGAAGGACAGCAAGAAGTCGTACGGGAACAAGCTCAGCGCTAAATATGCCAAGCCATAGGCGATCAGCGCGGCATAACGCGCGCGCCGTCCGCCTTGTAAAATCGTGCGCGCCAGACGCGTAAGGCGCATGCCGATAAACGGCCACAACACCGCGCCCAGCGCGCCGCCGGCGCATTCGGCATAAATATCGTTAAGCGAAACGGTGCGCTGCGGGAAAAACTCTTGGGTAAATTCGACTCCTACGGCGAGCGCCGCCGAAAACAGCAGCGACAAACTCATGCCGATCGCCAGCACCAAAGGACGGCGGCTTTGGCCGGCCAGCCAAGCGCAAACCAGAAATCCGACCGGTATATACAACACCAGATTGGCCACCCAGTCGGCCCGGCTGCCTTCTCCCAAATGCAAGAACGGAATATGTTGGAATTTTGCCCATGCCGCGGCGAACGCCAGAGGATGCAATTCGAAAGGCAACAAACTGCCGTATACCACGAACACCAAATACGCTATCGTCAGCGCGGCGATTCGCGGGTCTTGGCTCGCCGTGCCGCTTGCTGGAAGCGCGCTACCTAAACGGCTCAAAGCCGCCTTCCCGCACGCAATTTCATAGACAAGGCGCTACCCAGGCCCTCTTTAATCCGGGACCGGCGCCTTGGTGTTCGCGGTAAAAAAATGTCGTCACTTGAATCGCCTTTCGGTTCCACGAGGGTAGTAATTTCTGTCTTTCCCAATCTCCGCCTAAACACGGCGGATAATATGGCATCCATATTAACCGAAGCGCTTTGAGTTGACGTTAATCTGGCCGATAATCGTCTACTTTTCAAGACTGTTTAAGCGGACAAGCATGGCAACAATGTCACACACGATTTTGGTGGTAGGCGGAGCCGGCTATATCGGCTCGCATATGGTGAAGGCGCTCTTGGCCGAGGGATACCGCGTCGTCACGCTCGATAATTTATCCACCGGCTATCGCGACGCCGTGGTGGGCGGCGAATTTATTCTCGGCGATATGAACGATCGCGCGCTGCTGCGCGCGGTATTCACGGATCACGCCATCTCCGCCGTCATGCATTTCGCTTCCTACATTCAAGTGGGCGAATCCGTCACGGCGCCGTCGAAATACTACGAAAACAATGTCACCAACACGCTCGCGCTGCTGGATGCCATGATGGAAAAGAACATCCGGCGCTTCATCTTTTCTTCGAGCGCGGCGGTGTACGGCAATCCGATACGCGTGCCCATCGATGAAGGCCACCCCAAGGCGCCGATCAATCCTTATGGGCGCAGCAAATGGATGGTGGAACAAATTCTCTCGGACTACGAAACGGCATATGGCCTAAAGTCCATCAGCCTGCGTTACTTTAACGCCGCCGGCGCCGACCCCGGCGGGCAGCTCGGAGAGCGCCACGAACCGGAAACGCACTTGATCCCGCTCATCTTGCAAGCCGCATCCGGGCGACGCCCGAGCATTTCGATATTCGGCAACGACTACGACACGCCGGACGGCACCTGCATCCGCGACTACGTGCATGTCGCCGATCTTTGCCAGGCGCATGGGCTTGCGCTGCAAAGGTTATTGCAAGACGGCGCGAGCGGCGTTTTCAATTTGGGCAACGGCAACGGCTTTTCTGTCATGGAAGTTATTCGTGCCGCGCGGGAAGTGACCGGGAAAGATATCACGCTTGAAATAAAAAACCGCCGGGAAGGCGATCCCCCGCGCCTCGTCGCCGATTCGACGCGCGCCATCCAAGAGCTTGCTTGGCGGCCCCGCTTTGCCAGCTTGAGCGCCATTATCGCCGATGCCTGGGCCTGGGAGCGGCGCTTGCAATCCCACTAGATGCGGGGAACGTCTACTCCAAGATAACCCTCCAAGAGGTTTGAGCTTTCAGCCGTTTGAGTTGGCCTCTAGGCAAGGCCCATACTGCCCGGCACAACTTCCATTATGAAGCAGGAATTTCTGTTCAAACCCACAGGCCCGTACCGCATCGAACCGGCTTGGGACTTGCCGCGTGCAGGCGCTTACTTAGAGCTCCGCATCCGGCGCAGCACCTTGGTCGCCATGCTTGTGTCCCTGCTGGTGCACGCGGTGTTGTTATTTATTTTTACCCAACGGCTCCAGCATGTCGGACACCCCCGCACACCAGACATACAAGCGCCGCTTGTCGTGCGGCTAACCCCGCTCCCGCCGGCGCAGGCGGCGCTCAGGCCGCCCACTAAAACGCCGCAGCTTCATACCCGCCCAGCGCCCAAGCCCAGGCCGCGCATCACTCCGCCCCATGCGCCGCCCAAAGCCGCGATCGCGACGGCCAAACCCGCGCCGAGCAGCCCCGCGGCACCCGTGCCCCCGATACCCGCGCCCGCCCCGGATTCCGCCGCGCCGCCGGCAGACATGATGGCTTATGTGAATGCCGCCAGAGCGCGCCGGCGCGCCGTCGAGCTCGCCGCCAAACGTGAAAACGCGGAAGCCGGCGCCGGCGAAAGCGCACCCTCGGAAGATGAGATTAGGCTGGCCAACATCAAGCGCAATCTCCAGCCGCAAGGCACGAACGGCGTGTTTCAAATTCTCAGCATCGGCATGCATACCGCCGAATATTCGTTCCGCGGCTGGCTCACGGAGTACAGCTATTCCCGGCGCCAAGTCATCGAAGTCGAGACCGCTCCGCATGAAGATATCGAGCACGCCATCGTGCGCAGCATGATCCGGTTGATCCGCAAATATTACAAAGGAGATTTTAATTGGGAATCGCAGCGCCTCCATCGCGTGGTCGTCCTATCGGCACGCCCGGAAGATAACGCCGGACTCGAAGATTTTTTGATACGGGAGTTTTTTGGGGACGGCACGGGTCCTCCCGGACAATAACGCTATAGTGCCGGCAAATTCGAATAGGTACACCAACAGGAGATAAAAAATGAAAGTCGCGTATATTTTCTCGACCCAAGGCCACACGGTTTCCTACAAGCTCGGCAAAATGATTCTCCCTCAACTCGAAGCAAATGCACACGGCGTCGACGTAGTGGGAATGTTTTTCTTCGAGGACAACAACTATGTATTAGTCAAGGGCGACCCTACTGGCGAGCGCCTGGCGAAGGTGGCGAAAGAGCGAAATATTCTGCTCATGGGGTGCGACCAATGTTGCTACGAACGGAATATCGACGGGAAGCTTGTAGAAGGCGCGGTTATAGGTTGCTTCCCAAATTTATATTCGGCCTTATCCGGCAATCCGCCGGATCAGATCATTACGCTTTGAGTAGCATAAACAACCGACTCCCGCAGAAGTGCTAGCGCCCGCTATTCAGCGGCAGCTCCCCTTGGGGCGGCGTATCGGCGTCCTGCGGCGCGCTGCTTGAAGATAGCGCGCTGGCCCGCACACCCAGCAAACGCAGCTTCCGGTTCAAGGGCACGCGCCGCAGGCACTCTCCCGCCGCGCGGCGGATCACGGCGGGATCGGCAGTGGGCGCGGGAAGCGTCAAGTCGCGCGTCACGGTGCGAAAATCATCGAATCGCAGCTTGATGCCGATAGTGCGGCCGAGGTAGGCCTTGCGCTGAAGATCTTCCGCCACGCGCGTGCATAAGGCGGTGAAAATTTCCGATAGGGTGGCGCGATCGTGGCGCGCGTGAAGATCGCGCTCGAAAGTAGTTTCGCGGCTAATCGACTTGGGTTCGGAATGCGTGATCACCGGGCGCTCATCGATACCGTGCGCGGCCTCATGCAACCAGCCGGCATAGCCGCGGCCGAAGTGCGCTTGCAGCAAAGCGGGTTCGGCGCGCGCCAGCTCGGCGATCGTCGCGATGCCGAGCGCCGCGAGTTTTTCTGTTGCTTTAGGGCCGATACCATTGATTTTTCGCACAGGCAGCGGCCAGATGCGGTTCGGAATATCCGCTAGGCTCAGGACGGTGAGGCCATCCGGTTTTTCGAGATCCGAGCAGATTTTCGATAGCAGCTTATTGGGCGTAACGCCAATAGAGCAAGAGAGTCCGGTGGCATCGCGCACGGCTTGCTTGATGCGTTGCGCGAGCATCAGCGTATCGCCGGGGAACCCACTCAGATCGATATATATTTCATCGATGCCGCGGTCTTCGATCTGAGGCGCGATACCCGCCACGGCGGCTTTGAACAGACGGGAATAATGCCGATAGGCATCAAAGTCGGCGGGCAGCAGGACAGCGTCCGGAGCCAACTGTGCGGCTTTCATAACCCCCATGCCGGAGAAAACCCCGAGCGCGCGCGCCTCATAGGTGGATGTCGTGACCACGCCCCGTCCGGCATAATCGCGCAGCCGCGCGAAACGCCGGCTGCCGTCTTCCCGCATCGCGGGCTGCCGGTCGCCCCGGCCGCCGATCACAACGGGCAAGCCGCGTAATTCCGGGTAGCGCAGAAGTTCGACCGACGCATAGAAAGCGTCCATATCCAGATGCGCAATGCGGCGAGAGGGGGCGTTCATGGTGGCTCGATGATACCGCGGCGCGATGCGCATGGCTCTCCCTGCCGCGTCTACGGGCAGTAGCCTCCCCAGCCTGGTCGACTTACCCACGGCCGTGTAGTACGCTACATCGCTATACTATTTGGCAATTCTCAACCGGCACAGAAGGTCGGTATTGACCCGGCGCCAACACTCCATGATCGCATCGAGCATCTACAAACTTATCGGCAACGCCTTGTCGCCCGCGGGCAGGCGCGCTCGGCTGAGCATTCTCATTTATCACCGCGTCCTCGCAGATACCGATCCCCTTTTTCCGAACGAGCCAACCGCCGCCAGCTTCGATCGGCAAATGGCCCTGCTGAAAAGCGTGTTCACGGTATTGCCTTTGCATGAGGTAGGCGTCCACTTGCAAGCCGGCACGCTGCCCGCCCGCGCCGCCTGCATTACCTTCGACGACGGCTATGCCGACAATCTCACGCTCGCCACGCCGATTCTGAAAAAACATGGGCTGCATGCCACGTTTTTTATCGCCACCGCTTATCTGAACGGCGGGCGCATGTTCAACGACACGGTGATCGAAGCCATTCGCCGCTCACCGTTGCGCACCTTGAATCTGGATGAACTCGGTTTGGGAAAATTCGATATCTCCGGCAACGAAGCCAAAGCACGTGCTATCGGCCAAATATTGCCGCAAGTAAAGTATTTGCCACTGGGCGCACGTGAACAAGCCGCCGCGCGCATTGCCGAATTAACGCAGTGTGGCCCGCTGCCCGACGATCTGATGATGACTACCGGGCAACTCCAAGCACTGCACGCAGCCGGTATGGAAATCGGCGGCCATACCGCGCGCCACCCTATCCTCGCAAAACTCGACGCCGATGCGGCACGAACAGAAATTGCGGCGGGGAAAACATTTCTGGAGCAAACGCTCAACACGCCGATACGATTATTCGCCTACCCTAACGGCAAACCCGGCACGGATTATCGGCCGGAGCAAGCGGCTATCGTGCGCGAACTCGGGTTCGATGCAGCGGTATCCACCCAATGGGGTTCGGCCACGCAATCCAGCGACCCGTTTCAGTTGCCGCGCTTCACGCCTTGGTCATCCAAGCCTGCGCGCTTTGTGCCGATGTTATTGGGCAACCTGCGGCGATAAGCGTCCGACCTTGCAGGCTGCGGTTGTTGCCGGCTGGAAGCCGGCGCTACGGTGCCGCATGGCTGGTTAAATTAAACCAGCACCTCTACCGGTGCCGGGTGGCTCAAAAACGCAGTGGGACTCGCCGTCAAGCCGTACGCTCCCGACTGCAATACCACGATCAAGTCGCCTTCTTGCGCATGGCCAAGCGCCATTTTGTCGCCCAGCACATCCAATGGCGTGCAGAGCGGGCCCACAGCCGATGCAAAAGTGGCTTCGCCATCCGGCTGCACACGGTTGCCCACCAGCAGCGGATAATTCTTGCGTATCACCTGGCCGAAGTTTCCGGACGCGGCGAGATGATGATGCAGCCCGCCATCGGTGATCAGAAATATCTGCCCGCGCGATTCCTTGCGCTCGATCACGCGGCTCACATATAGGCCCGCCTCGCCCACGAAGTAGCGCCCCAATTCG
>DAIAMA010000068.1 GCA_027438535.1 bacterium | reverse complement strand
GGTGAATTGGCGCGGCGCACGGTTGGTGCTGGATTTGAAGTGCAGATTGCCGATGCCGCCTTGGCCGCCTTTCGCGATCAATGCGCGTTGGCCGTCTTGCGCCAAGTCGGCGATTATTTCACCGGTCTCGGCATCGCTGATGACCGTGCCGACAGGCATGCGCAGCGTGATGTCCTCACCGCTCGCGCCATATTGATCCGCGCCGCGCCCGTTCTCGCCGTTTTTGGCCTTATGCGTGCGTTGAAAGCGATAATCGATGAGCGTATTGATGTTGCGGTCGGCCAGCACATACACGCTGCCGCCGCGCCCGCCGTCGCCGCCATCCGGCCCGCCCTTGGGAATGAATTTCTCGCGCCGGAACGAAGCGCAGCCATCCCCGCCCTTGCCGGCTTGGACTCTAATCAGCGCTTCGTCGATGAATTTCATAATGAGGCTGCCGGAAACGAAAAGGCCCTATCTCGCGATAGGGCCCGGGGTTCGCGGTGGCGCGGTGCGTTTAAGCCGCTACCGGTTCGATGGTCACCGTATGGCGCTGCAAGGGACCTTTGGTCTCGTAACACACTTTGCCTTCGATTTTGGCGAACAAAGTGTGGTCCTTGCCCATGCCAACATTGTCGCCGGCATGAAATTGCGTACCGCGCTGGCGCACGATGATCTCACCCGCGTTTACCAGCTGGCCGCCGTAGCGCTTCACGCCCAGACGTTTGGAATGGGAGTCGCGGCCGTTACGGGAACTACCGCCTGCTTTTTTATGTGCCATGGTTAATTTCCTTTACTTGCCGATGCTCTGAATTTCGAGCTCGGTATAGTTTTGGCGATGTCCCTGGTGCTTCTGGTAGTGCTTGCGGCGGCGCATTTTAAAAATCGTCACTTTCTTGCCGCGCCCTTGGGACACTACTTTGGCGGTCACGCTGGCCCCGGCCACCATGGGGGTGCCGACGGTCACGCTGTCGCCATCGGCGAGCATCAAGACCTGATCCAGAACGATTTCGCTGCCAATGTCTGCCGGTATCTGTTCTACTTTAAATTTTTGGCCGGGGACAACGCGATACTGCTTGCCACCGGTTTTTACGACCGCATACATGGGAACTCTCCGTTAATTCAATTCGGAAAACCGCGCATTATAAGGGAAAACGCCCCCCTGGTCAAAGGGCCCGGGGCGCAACCCGAATAAGGCCCCGGACGTGGCTTTTCCGCTTGACCGATAGGCTGGGGCTTCCTACTATTGGCGCTTTGCTTTTTTGGCCGAATTTCGTGGAACTTGAAGCAATACGCAGGGTTGTCGAAGCCGACATGGCCCGCGTGGACGCCGTCATCCGGGAGCGCCTCCACTCCGATGTGACGCTCATCCGCCAGGTGTCGGAATACATTATCGCCAGCGGCGGCAAGCGCCTGCGCCCGGCGCTGGTGCTGCTTTCAGCCGGCGCTTTCGGCTATCGCGGCACCCAGCATCATGAATTGGCGGCGGTAGTTGAGTTTATCCATACCGCCACCTTGCTGCACGACGATGTGGTGGACGAATCCAATTTACGCCGCGGCCGCCAGACCGCGAACGCCCTATTCGGTAACGCCGCCAGTGTGCTGGTGGGCGACTTCCTCTACTCGCGCGCATTCCAAATGATGGTCGGCGTAAACGATATGCGCGTGATGCAAGTGCTGGCCGATGCCACCAACACCATCGCCGAGGGTGAGGTGCTGCAGTTACTCAACTGCAACGACCCGGATATCGGCGAGGAGCGCTATCTTCAAGTCATTCGCTATAAAACCGCCAAGCTGTTCGAGGCCGCGACGCGGCTCGGCGCCATCCTGGGGCAGGCCAATACCCGCGATGAAGCCGCCATGGCGAATTATGGCATGCACCTTGGCACGGCATTTCAATTGATAGACGATGTATTGGACTACTCCGGCAATCACGAAGATACCGGCAAAAATCTGGGCGACGATCTGGCCGAGGGCAAGCCCACGCTGCCGCTGCTCTACGCCATGCGGCAAGGCTCGGCGGCGCAAACCGCGCTGATTCGTGGCGCCATCGAACAAGGCAGCCTAGACGACTTTACCCAGGTGCTCGAAACCATCCATGCCACCGGCGCGCTAAAATACGCCGCGGACCAGGCGCAGCGCGAAGCCGATATCGCTTGCGCGGCAATTAATCATCTGCCGGATTCAAAATATAAACAAACGCTGTTAGAATTGGCGGCTTTCTCAGTGACGCGAAATCACTGAATCGGGGTGTAGCTCAGCCTGGTAGAGTACTGCGTTCGGGACGCAGGAGTCGGAGGTTCGAATCCTCTCACCCCGACCAATTCATTTGCATTGCAGGTGTTTTGGCCGCCTTCTTCGCGCACGACCCGGTGCCTATGGCGTGAACGCATGAAAACCCGCCTTACCCAGCTATTTCGTGAATTTCGCGCACGCTCGCGCAAGCTGCGGCTGTATTACCCTAAATCGTTTCTAAAGCTGATCTTCATCGGCTTCATCTTGGTGGCGCTGCCGCTCGTGGTGGGATTGGTCAATAGCGTGTTATCCATAGACCGCTTGGCCGACCAAAGCCGGCGCGCGGTCTATCAAGCAGCGCAAGCGGCGCATGGCGGCCGCGTGCTGGTGGACGAAGTCACCGCGATGGAGCGCAGCCTTAGGCAAGCGGTGATTCTCAACGACGCATCGCTGCTGGAAGGGTACGAACGCAGCCATGCCAAGTTCGTGGATACCGCGCGCAGCCTGGCCACGCTCCCGCTGGAAGCCGGACAATTACAGCTTTTGCAAACCCTCATGCAATCCGAAGAGGCGATCCACCGGCAAGTCGCCAAGGCACCCACACCCGAGGAGGCCGGCGCGGTAGCTGACAATTTCGTGGCGCTATCGGATGCCGCGCGGCGCATTTCGGCCATGGGCAATGCCCTCATCGAGCGCGAAGTCGACGCCATGAAGAATATGGCCAGCAACGCGCTGCGCATCATGCAATGGCAGTTACTGGCGCTGATTCCGGTGGCCATCTTTTTGGTATTTGGGTTCGCGCTGCTGCTGACGCGTCCCATACGCCAAATCGACGAGGCCATTCGGCGCATGGGGCAAGGCGATCTATCCGGCACCGTGGTGGTGGAAGGCCCGCAGGATTTGCGCTACCTGGGCGAGCGCTTGGATTGGATGCGCCAACGGCTATTGCAATTGGAAGAACAGAAAAACCGATTCCTGCGCCATTTGTCGCACGAACTGAAAACACCGCTGACCGCGCTACGCGAAGGCGCCGAACTGTTCGCCGATGGCGTGGTCGGTCCGCTGAGCGGCGAGCAGCAACAAATCGCGGAGATCCTGCGCCACAATAGTTTACAATTACAGCGGCTCATCGAAGATCTCTTAAGCTATGCTACGCTGCAAGCCGGTCCTTCTGCTCTGGCGCTCGCGCCGGTTCAACTGCGGACGGTGGTAAATAAAGTGCTGTCGGATCAAAAACTGGCGATTCTGAATAAACGAATTCTAGCCAAGGTCACCGGCCCCGACACGACGATCCAAGCCGATGCGGAAAAACTCAGAATCATCATGGATAACCTGCTTTCCAACGCCATTAAATTTTCTCCTCCCGGCGGCGCCATCGACTTTGTCCTACGATGCGACAATGATCGTGTCACCCTGGATGTCATCGATCAAGGCCCGGGTATCGCACCGGACGAACGCGAAAAAGTATTCGCCGCTTTCTACCAGGGACACACCGCCGCCGCCGGCTACGTAAAAGGCACCGGCCTGGGATTATCCATCGCGCGCGAATACGCGCTGGCGCATCGCGGGCACATCGCTATCATAGAAAGCGCTAGCGGCGCGCATTTTCGCGTTACTCTCCCGATCGAAGCCGAGGTGGAGGCCCTATGAGCGTGCGGCGATGCGAAGTGTTGCTGGCATTGGCGCTCCTGCTTGGCCTCGCCGCATGCACAGAGCCTATCGCGCGCAATGCCGATTTCGCCGCTCCGTCCTTCATCCCGGGTAACGATGTGGATGAGGCGCTACGCTATAGCCAGCGCATCAAAAAAATGACGCCCGCAGAGCTCGCTAAAGAGTACGAACAAGCCAGCCAGGCCTTCTCCCGCAGCAAAAGCGATCTTAGCCGGGTACGGCTCGCGCTGCTCCTAAGCTTGCCGAACACCAGTTTTAGCGATGAGGGGATGGCGCTCAATCTTCTCAAGGAATGGCTGAAGGAAAGCAAGCCACCCTATACCGGCCTGCGCGCCTTCGGTTTCTTTTTGTCCGGCACGCTGGAAGAAAAGCGCGAAGCAGACAAGCGCGCGGATACGCTGCAAAAAAAACTCGATGCGCTCAAGTCGATGGAAAAGAATTTAATGCAACGGGAAAAACCGTAGCCGGTATCGCGTATGGCGGATACGCTCAAAATCCTGGTGGTGGACGACGACCCCGATCTGCTCAAGCTATTGCAGATCCGGCTCAATGCCGCCGGCTATGAAACCCTCGCCGCGGAAAATGCCGAAGCCGCCATCGCCAAGCTTGCCATGGCGCGGCCGCACCTGGTCATCACCGACTTGCGCATGCCGGGCATGGACGGCATGGCTTTGTTCGAACAAATTCGCGCCAGTCATCCCAATCTCCCCGTGATCATACTCACCGCCCACGGCACCATACCCGATGCCGTGGCCGCCACGCGGCTGGGTGTGTTCGGCTTTCTCACTAAGCCCTTCGACAGCCGCGGCTTGCTCGCGGAAGTGGAAAAAGCCATGCGTTTGAGTGCCGGCCCGCTCGAACCGGCGAACGCCGATTGGCGCAAGGCCATCACGACGCAAAGTCCGTTGATGGAAGATTTGCTCGGCAAGGCGCGCTTGGTCGCGGAAGGCGATGCCAGTGTTTTTATCCACGGCGAGAGCGGCACCGGCAAGGAATTGCTGGCGCGCGCCATTCACGCCGCCAGCCCGCGCCGCGACAAGCCGTTTGTCGCGGTCAACTGCGGCGCCATCCCCGAACAATTGCTGGAGTCGGAATTGTTCGGGCACACCAAAGGCTCGTTCACCGGGGCAATCGAATCGCGCAAGGGGCTGTTCCGCACTGCGGACCACGGCACTTTGTTTCTCGACGAGATCGGCGATATGCCCATCGCGCTGCAAGTAAAACTGCTGCGCGTGCTGCAGGAAAAGCAAGTGCACCCGGTCGGCGCCGCGGAAGCGATCGCCATGGATGTACGTATTATCTCGGCCTCGCACCGCGACCTGAAAGCCGAAGTGGCGGCCGGCAATTTTCGCGAAGATCTTTTTTACCGCCTCAACGTGGTATCGCTGACCGTGCCCACCCTAGCTGAGCGGCGCGAGGATATTCCGCTTCTGGCCAATCATTTTTTACAAACCCTTTCCGCCAAGTATCACAAATCGATTAACGGCTTTTCCCCCGACGTCATGGAAATGCTGGTGAGTTCTTCGTGGCCAGGCAATGTGCGGCAACTCCTCAATGTCGTCGAGCAGGCCGTCGCGCTGTGCACTACATCGCTCATCCCGGCGGATCTGATTCGGGATGCCATCCACAAAGAAGAAGAACAACTCGCTTCTTTCGATGAGGCGCGCAAGCGGTTCGAACGCGAGTATCTGGTGCAATTGCTGAAAATCACCCAAGGCAATGTCACGCAAGCGGCCCGGCTCGCCAAACGTAATCGCACGGAATTCTATAAGCTGCTGCAACGCCATCAACTCGATCCCGCTTTTTTCAAAACGCCGCAATCGTAATCGCTGTCGCCAATCCGCGACGCATCCACTTCATGCAAAATCAGGCGCTTGCTTTTTAGCCGCCGCCTTCTTGTCGCCAAACAGCGACACCGTCACTTCTCGGGCAGCGCGGCGAGAAGATGGTTTTGTCGCGGGTCAGATGTCATGAAGATTCCTCCCAAACGTGAGCCGGTATGGCGATCCTGCACGCTTTCAAGCCATGGTGAAGTAGACAGATCGCGAGCGTTGCGTTTCGGGCTACCGGCGAAATTAACGTGTGTAAGTGGCTGCATAAAAATTTCTCGGTTAATGTTGTTGGGCTGGCACGGCCGCGGCGGCGTGGAGGGGTTCCACACCGCATTGGGTGCAAGTATTTTGCTTGTTCAGCACAGTATGCGAAGCCGTGCGCGAGCGTGGTTTTTGTTGCGATTCGCTAGCAGCGCTGTCGCGTGTTGCCGGCATATCCCCTTGCGTCATGGGAAGATAGCCGGTGATTGCCGCGATCCCGAGTAAGCTGAAAATCGTGACGGCAATTCCAGTGATCAGCATCAATAGGTAGAGATGGCTATTTTCCATTCTCATGTTTTTATCCTTCGGTACGGGCCAAGCAGGTGGGGCCGCAACACGGAACGCGCCGCCTATCGCGCGCTCCGTGTGCTAAGCGTCGCGCTTAGCCCTTGACGATCAGGTTATTGATCACTTTCTTCACGCCTTTGACGCTGGCCGCGATTTCCACCGCTTTGGAGGCTTGGCGCTCGTTATCGATGAAGCCGCTAAGCTGTACCGTGCCCCGATACGTTTCCACGCCAACGGTCAATCCCTTGACCAGGGAATTTTTTAGCAACTCGGCTTTCACCTTGGTAGTAATGACGCTATCGTCAACGTAGTGGGCGACTTTTTCGCGCTCATCGATGGAGGATGCCTTGATGTATTCATCCGGATCCAATTTGCCGTCGTGATTGGTATCGGCTTGGACGAAAGCGCTATCGAGCATGCCGTGTTTTTGTGCTTCCGCGGACGAAATATAACCGTCATGGTTGTCATCCATGCGGGCAAAAGCGCCGCTTTCCGGCTTTGCCGATTCGGATGGCGCGGCGTGAGCGATCCCCGCGCTCAC
>DAIAMA010000067.1 GCA_027438535.1 bacterium | reverse complement strand
GTGGCGCATTTGCGCACGGATGTGGAGTTGATTCAAGGCGCGAGCACGCCCTTTGATTTGGCGACTTTCTTGGCGGGCAAGCAGACGCCGGTGTTCTTCGGTTCGGGCATTAACAATTTCGGCGTGCAAGAGATTCTGCAATCTCTGGTCGACTGGGCACCGCCGCCGCTGCCGCGCGACGGCGGCAGCCGCATGGTGCAGCCGGCGGAAGCGGCCTTCACTGGATTCGTGTTCAAGATCCAAGCCAATATGGACCCGAAACACCGCGACCGTATCGCGATTTTCCGCATCTGCTCCGGACGCTATGCCTCGGGCATGAAAGTGCGGCACCAGCGGCTGGGGCGCGAAATCAAGCTCGCCAATGCGCTGACTTTCATGGCCAACGAGCGCGTGCATATGGAAGACGGCGTGGCCGGCGACATCATCGGCATCCATAACCACGGCCAGTTGCAGATCGGCGACACGCTGACCGAAGGCGAGGCCTTGAGCTTCAAGGGCATTCCCTATTTTGCGCCGGAACTATTTCGTACCGCGCGCCCGCGCGATCCGTTCAAAGCCAAGCAATTGCAGAAAGGCTTGCGCGAATTGGGCGAAGAAGGCGCGATTCAAGTATTCGAAACCCTTACCGGCGGCGATACGCTGCTGGGCGCGGTGGGCCAGCTGCAATTCGAGGTGGTGGCCTCGCGCCTGGCGGCCGAATACAAGGTGGATGCCGTCTACGACGCGGCCGATATCCACACCGCGCGCTGGCTCACGTTTGCCGACGAAAACACCCGCCGCAATTTCGAGAAAGAGCAATTCGGCCGCATCGCCCACGATGTCGACGGCAACCCGGTGTATCTCGCCACCAACCGCTATAACTTGCAGATCATTATGGAAAAATGGCCGCAAGTCACCTTCCATGCCACGCGCGAGCACGGCCAGCGCTTGGCGTAAATAAATGTTCATCCGGGCAAAACCAGCTCACCTTTTTCTCCATCAACAACTAATATAAAAGTGCCCGCCGCATTCGCCCGCGGATACGGCGCAGTGCTGTATAGCCCCCTTCACGTACTCTTAGCCAACGAGGAGAAATTGTCATGCCCGCAGTGAAATCCCCTTCTAAAACTGCTTCTGCAAATCAGAGCGCGATATCGCGCCAGGAAGCTTCCATCACCCCCGAGCAGCGCTATCAGATGATCGCCGAAGCGGCCTATTTTCGCGCGGAACGCCAAGGCTTTCGCGGCAATCCGGCGCAGGATTGGTTAGACGCCGAAGCGGAAATCGACCGCATCCTGCACCACCCAGGAAAAGCGGGACTTTCCCCGAAGCAAGCATTTCAACAAAAACTCGAAGCGCAGCTCCGTGAATTGGATACCGCCTTCGACGAGCTGAAACTGCAAGCTAGCCTGGCCAAAGCAGACCTTCGAACCGAATTCGAGAAACAGCTGGAAGTGCTGGCCGCCAAACGGACAACGGCTCAAACCAAGCTGGGCGAATTGAGCCGGCGCACGGAAGGCGCCTGGGAAGATTTGAAAGGCGGCGCGGAAAAAGCGTGGGACGATATGCGTCAAACGCTTAGCCAGATCGCTACGCGCTTCAAGTAAGCGCAATCCATGCCGCTGCAACTCACTTCGAGCGCCTTTGCCGAGGGCGGCGAGATCCCTGCGCGCTATACTTGCGAAGGACATAACGTCTCGCCGCCACTGACTTGGTCCGGCGCACCGGCATCGACTCAAAGCTGGGTGTTGATCGTGGATGACCCCGATGCACCCGATCCGCAGGCACCGCGCAGGGTATGGGTACACTGGGTTTTGTACAACCTGCCGGCCGGCGTCACGAGCTTAGCCGAAGCAGTAACCTCATTGCCGGCCGGCACCTTGGCCGGCACCAACGACTTCCAGCGCAGAAATTATGGCGGGCCCTGCCCGCCGATCGGCAGACACCGTTATTTTTTCAAGCTCTATGCATTGGATACGGTGCTGCCGGACCTGGGACCCGCGACCAAGGCGCAAGTAGCGCAGGCGATGGCCGGGCGCGTGCTGGCGCAGGCACAACTGATGGGGACTTACCTGAAAGGCCGCTAGTGTGGTGATGCTCCATGGTTAGGCATCCGAATTCTTGACCGGGCCGTACGGCGTCTCGCGCTTATGCTCCACCATGCGGTAGCGCACAAAATCCGCCACGTTGTGAAAATGCATGAAAGGGTTGCCCGCGATTTGCTCCCGGAGCGTGGTGCTGGGCTCGTGGGCATAGTTATGTCCCGGCAAGATACGGGTTTCCGCCGGAAAATGTTGCGCCAAATTCTTCAAGGTGTGGTACATGGCTTCGGGATCGCCTCCCCGCAAATCGCAACGGCCGCAACCATAAATAAACAGCGTGTCCCCCGTCAGTAGTTGGCCGTGCACATGAAAGCACGCGGAACCCGGGGTATGTCCCGGCGTATGCAGAAGTTGTATCGGGGTTTCCCCCAAGCGCACTTCATCTCCGCCATGGTGGGCGACGATGGGGAAACCCTGCTTGCCCCAAAAATCCGTCTCGGATTTCAGGACATGGACTTGTGCCGGCGCGTGTTCCAACAGGCCTGCCACACCGTTGACATGATCCGCGTGGCTATGGGTCAGCAGCACATCGCTGATGACGAGCCCCTTTTCTTCGGCGAGTCGGATTATTTTATCTACTTCCCATGCCGGGTCCACCACGGCGGCACGGCGCGTAGCATGGTCTTCCACCAGGTAAATAAAGTTTTCCATCGGGCCAAGCTCTAACTGGTGAATCGTAAATCCCGCTGTTTCCATGATGCCTCCGCATGACGATTGTGACTCTCTGTCCGGTCTGACATTATAGCAATCGCATCGCTGTTCCTTGGATCTCGGTGCAGCGATAAATTTGCGGGAATTTTCGATAATAAGTGCGATCAGCTCGCAAGAGCAAAATACCTTGTCGGCACGCCATGGCCATTGTCCGTACAATAGCGGCATGGATTCCGCGACCGCCACCCCTTATGCCACGCTCACGCCAGACACGGTATTAAATGCACTGGACAGTATCGGCTTACACAGCGACGGACGTCTGCTGGCGCTCAACAGCTACGAAAACCGCGTATACCAAATCGGCATGGAGGAAGGCCCGCCGCTGGTGGCCAAGTTTTACCGCCCCGCGCGCTGGCCGGATGCGGCGATCTTGGAAGAACATGCTTTCACGCTGGAGCTCGCCGAGCGTGAAATTCCTGTGGTAGCGCCGCTCGTCATCGATGGCCACACTTTGCATCCGTATGAAGAATTTCGCTTCGCCGTATATCCGCGCCGCGGCGGCCGCGCACCCGAGTTGGACGACCCCAACACGCTGGAATGGATGGGGCGTTTTATCGGGCGCATTCATGCGGTGGGTGCGTTGAAAACATTCCAACATCGCCCAACGCTGGATATCGCCAGCTTCGGGGTCGCACCGCGCGAATTTCTACTGAATAATAATTGGATTCCGCCCGATCTCGTTGCTGCTTATCGCAGCGTGATCGATCAAGCCTTGGAGAGTGTGCGCCACTGCTATGCGCGCGCGGGAGCGGTTGCGTCAATTCGCCTGCACGGCGATTGCCATGCCGGCAATGTATTGTGGACGGACGATGGTCCACACTTCGTCGATTTCGACGATTGCCGCATGGGCCCGGCAGTGCAAGATTTATGGATGATGCTGTCGGGTGAACGCGCCGATCGCGCGCGCCAACTCGCGGATGTGCTCGCGGGCTACGAGGATTTTTACGACTTCGATACGCGCGAGTTGCACCTCATCGAGGCGCTGCGCACCTTGCGCCTGATCCACTATTCGGCGTGGCTCGCTTCGCGCTGGGAAGACCCGGCCTTTCCCATTGCCTTCCCCTGGTTCAATACACAGATCTATTGGCAGGATAGAATTCTCGAATTGCGCGAACAAATCGCGCTGATGGATGAACCGCCCTTGTGGTCGAATAAATAAAATGCTAGCCACGGAGATCACCGAGCTCACAGAGAAAAACATCAAGGTGAATTCGCTTAGGAAGTTTAGTCCGCCCCGAACCCGCTCTGTGTGCTCTGTGATCTCTGTGGCAAATGATTTTTTCTAAGACGCTAAGGGTAAATTGAAATGTGCGGCATTGCAGGTGAATTACGCTTCGACGGCATAGCGCCGGATAGCGCCATGATCGAACGCATGCTGGCGCAACTGGCGCGGCGCGGGCCGGATGCGGCAGGGACACATATCGACGGCCCGCTCGCATTCGGACATCGGCGGCTGGCGATTATCGATCTCTCGCCGCGTTCGAATCAGCCCATGTTGGACAAAGAACTTGGGCTCGCGCTGGTATTCAACGGCACCATCTACAACTATCCGCAATTGCGCATCGAGCTGCAAGCGCGAGGCTACCGGTTTTTTTCCGACGGCGATACCGAGGTTATTCTCAAAGCCTATGCCGAATGGGGCGAAGCCTGCGCCGAGCATCTGCACGGCGCTTTCGCTTTCGCTATATGGGATCGCAAAGCGCAAAAACTTTTTCTCGCGCGCGACCGGCTTGGCATCAAACCGCTGTACTACACCCAGGATGCGAAAGTTTTGCGCTTCGCTTCCAATACCCAGGCGCTATTGGCGGCAGGCGGCGTGGATACCACTATCGATCCCATAGCGCTGCACCATCAGTTCACCTTGCACGCCGTTGTCCCCGCGCCGCGCACGATTTTGCAAGGCATCCGCAAGCTGGCGCCGGGCACGACGCTGACCCTGGATACGCACGGCAATGCTGCGTCGCGCCGCTATTGGCAACTGCGCGCGCAACGCCCCGCCACGATACTCACCGAGCGCGAGTGGGTGGACGCAATTCATGCCAGCCTCAAAGCGGCGGTGAAAAAACGGCTGGAAATTGCCGATGTAAAAGTCGGCGTGCTGCTCTCCGGCGGGCTCGATTCGAGCCTGCTGGTGGCACTGCTCGCCGAGCAAGGCGTGCCGGATTTGCTGACCTTCTCCGTCGGCTTCGAAGATCAACCCGAGGAGCGCGGACACGAATTCGAATACTCGGATGCCGTGGCGAATTATTTCGGCACGCGCCATCATCAATATCATATCGCCAACAGCGAAGTGCTGAAGCGCCTGCCGGAAGCCGTGGACAACATGGCCGAACCGATGGTGAGCCAAGATGCAGTGGCGTTTTATCTGCTCGCCGAACAAGTATCGAAGACGGTGAAGGTAGTGCAAAGCGGCCAAGGCGCGGATGAGATTTTCGGCGGCTATTACTGGTATGCGCGCATGCAAGAGGACGCTGCGGGCACGCCGCTAGAACGCTTCCGCCGCCATTACTTCGACCGCGATCACGAGGAATATTTGCAAACCGTCGCGCCGGCTTACCACGGCCCGGACTATACCGCGCAAACGGTGGATGCGCATCTCAATGAGCCATGGGCCGACACCTTCCTAGACCAAGTACTGCGCATGGATGCCACCATGCTCATCACCGACGATCCGGTGAAGCGCGTGGACAACATGACCATGGCTTGGGCACTGGAAGCACGCGTGCCCTTCCTCGATCACGAGCTAGTAGAACTGGCGGCGCAAATGCCGCCGGAACTCAAGCTGCAATCGGACGGCAAGCACGTGTTGAAACGCATCGCGCGCGGTCTGTTGCCGGATATGGTGATCGACCGCAGCAAGGGCTACTTCCCCATGCCGGCGCTCAAATACGTGCGCGGCGAATTTTTGGATTTCATGCAAGACATCCTCAACTCGCGTGCTTGCATTGAGCGCGGCATCTATCAACGCGGCTATGTCGAAAAACTCTTGGCGGCGCCGGAGCGCTATCACACGCGCATCCAAGGCAGCAAACTATGGCATCTGGCGCTGCTGGAATATTGGTTGCAGCGCAATGTCGATGCGTCCACTCGGGGGTAGCGACCTATTCAAGTATTGGGGATTACAATGCCACATTTCTTTGGGGCATCCATTCGGTGAGAACAGTAGTGTCCCAACGTTAATCGAACAGATTCAGCTGCTTGGTTGAATCTGCGGAATCCTGATCTGGTGGAGTGGGCGCAAGTAACTGATTTAGTGAGGCTCGCTCGAATCCTGTGCTGCGGTCGACGACATGAGAATAACGCCGCTGCACGCGCAGATTGGCCTTGGCCCGAATGACGAAGAAACTGCCGGCCTGATGGAAGCGGTAGAGGCGCGCGAAATCGAGATAGCCGCAACGCAGACGAATACCATTGCGATAGAGGTTCTTGAGCAAGGCGATTCACGCGACGCCACGGCTGCGGCATTGCGGATGGAAATAGAATGGCTAAGGAAGCACAAACATGATCGATACCCAATTTGCCAAAACCTTCACCCAAGAGTGGATCGAGGCCTGGAACAGCCACGACCTGGAACGGATTTTGTCCCACTACACGGACGATTTCGAAATGACCTCGCCCTTAATCGTGCAGCGCATGCGGGAACCGTCGGGCCGGCTCAAGGGAAAAGCCGCGGTTCGGCCGTATTGGGCGCAAGGCTTGGTAGCCGATCCCCCACTTCGATTCGAATTGCTGCAAGTATTGGCCGGCGTGGATTCGATTGTGCTCTATTACCGCAACGCGCGCGGCCAGTATTGCGCCGAAACGCTGACATTCAATCTAGACGGCAAAGTCGTGCGCGGATGCGCCCACTATGCGGTTGTTGGGTAATTATTGACCCTTAGCCCATGCTTCCAAGGGTTCCTTCCAAAGCTTCACATACTTCTCATCTGGATACCGAAAAACGGCATGGCCGTAGCCCGAATCAAACGCCACCTCTTTTTGCAGCACGCTCTCCGGTAAACGCTCTTTGCAAGACCCGAATATATCGTCCTTAGT
>DAIAMA010000066.1 GCA_027438535.1 bacterium | reverse complement strand
GCGCACGCGGCCGCGGGGATTGGTCGCACTGGCCGCTTCCTGGCCGCCAACGACGCGATAGGATTGATTCGTGCCGTCATAGGTAATGTAGTTGCCGCGCACTTCGTCTTGGCCGCGCTTGATGCGCGCATGCGTGAACATTTCCAATTTGTCGCGCTTGGCATCGTATTCGATGCGTTGCGCCCAGCCTTCGATGTTCTCGTCCGAGCCATCGCTCTTTTGCTTGAAATAAGTCGGATTGCCATACGCGCTACTCTTGGAAAATCCCTCGGCGTCTTGTACTACCGTCAGTTTGTCGGCCGTGATCAGGAGCGTGCCTTGGGTCAGGCGCACATTGCCCTGATAGGTGCTGACCTTGGTTTGGTCGTTGACCTCGACGGTGTCGGATTCCAGGTTGATCGGTTTATCTCGATCCGCGCTCTCGGCGTAAGCGGGCAGCGCCAGGGCAAGCGCGGCGAGATGGGCAAGCAGGGGCAGCCAATTAGCGAGAACGCGGTTCATATCTGACCTTTACGTGTGAAAGCAGTTTGAGCAGATGCTTTCTTTTGTCCAATTTTAAGCCAACTGCGGTGATATGGGTATGCGCATCGTTAATCACGACCGGCTTATCGGTGAGGGCGATGTCCGCATCCGGGATCAGATGCAGAAAGCTGGTGTCCAGCGTGAGCTCGGAGGCGGTGCCGCGCGCTTCGCGTATCAACCGTACTTGATCGTACAAGTAAGCGTCCTTCCCGTCCTCGGTGATGAAACCGCGCTGCGCGTAGATATGATAGGGTGGGGCGTTGGGCGCGAACATCATGAAGTGCGGGCGCACCAGCTGCGTTGTCTGGTCATCCGGATAATGCGTCATTTTGGTCGCGGCCAAGGTGTAATGCGGTTGTCCAGCGAGATCGAGCGTGGCCGCGCTGAAATTTTCCACGACGTAGTCGGGCTCGTGCCGGGTGCCGCCATCGAGTCTGGGAGCGGACGGTTGCACTACGCGATCCAGCCACAGTGTCAGCGCGGCGAACAGGGCGAGGAACAGGAGCGTGGCCCAGGCAGACAGGTTTTTGATCATTTCAAATACGGGGCGAGCTGCGTGTCCAGGGTGCCTTGCGCACGCATGATGCGTTCGCACACTTCGCGTACCGCGCCCTTGCCGCCGGGCAGTCGCGTGACATAGTGGGCGTATTGCTTCACGTTGTCCGGCGCGGCGGGAACCGCAATGGATAGCCCGCTACGGCGCATCATCGGCAGGTCGACGACATCGTCTCCCATGGCGGCGACGTGCTCGCCGGCGAGACCCAGTTGCTGGGTCAGTTCCAAGAAAGCCTCGAGCTTATCTTCCACGCCTTGATACAAATAGCCGATATTGAGATTTTTCGCCCGGTGGCGCATGAGTTGCGAGTCGCGGCCGGTGATGATGGCGATTTCGACGCCGCTTCTCTTCAACATTTTAATGCCGTGACCGTCGAGCGAAAAGAAAGCCTTGCTCTCTTGGCCCGCGTCGTTGAGGTATAGCGCGCCATCGGTCAGCACGCCATCCACATCGAAAATAATAAGCTTGATTTGTGCTGCGCGCGCGTCGATTTCCTGCTCGGAAAGCGGCGTGGTAAGCGGGGGAAACGGTGTCGCGATCCGGCTCATGGCGTTTTACACGACGCCCGCGCTCATTAAATCGTGCATGTTGACCGCGCCCACCAATTGCCCCGCCGCATCCACCACCAGCAGCGCATACACCTTGCTGTCTTGCATCACCTTCACCGCTTCCGCCGCCAGCTTGTCGGGCGCGATGCCGCGCGGGTGCCGGGTCATCACCTGTGCCACCGGCGTCACGCGGATATCGATGCCGCGGTCCAGGCTGCGGCGCAGATCGCCATCGGTGTAAACGCCGGCCACGCGGTTTTGAGCATCCACGATTGCCGTCATGCCCATGCCCTTGCGCGTCATTTCCAGCATGGCGGCTTGCACCAACGCGGTCTCCGGCACTCGCGGCAGCGCCTCGCCTTTGCGCATGACGTCGGCGACATGCACCAGCAGCCGCTTGCCGAGCGTACCGCCGGGATGCGAGCGCGCAAAATCGTCGGGGCCGAAACCGCGCGCATCCAGCAGGGCAATGGCGAGCGCATCGCCCAGCGCCAGCGTGGCGGTGGTGCTGGCAGTCGGTGCCAAGTTGAGCGGACAGGCTTCTTTTTCCACGCTGGTGTCGAGGTGCACGTCGGCCTCGCGCGCGAGCGAAGAATTCGGGTTGCCGGTCATCGCGATCAGTTTCGCGCCGGTGCGCTTGAGAATCGGCACGATGGTCAACAGCTCCGGGCTTTCGCCGGAATTGGAAAGCGCGATCACCGCGTCGTGCCGGGTAATCATGCCCAAGTCGCCGTGGCTGGCTTCGGCCGGATGCACAAAAAACGCGGGGGTACCGGTGCTTGCGAGGGTGGAAGCGATTTTGCGCGCGATGTGGCCAGATTTACCCATGCCGCATACCACGATGCGGCCTTGGCAATCCAGGATCAATTGCAAGGCGGCGAGAAAATGCCGGTCCACGCGCGCGATCAGTGCTTGCACCGCGGCGGCTTCGATCATGAGCACTTCGCGCGCGAGGTCGAGCGCTTTATCGGTCAACGGGGTAGACAGGGGGGCGGGATGTGCAGTCATAAGCGCGAAGTATAGCAAGAACCCCGTGCCCCGGCGCGTGCCGGGTCGTTGGCAGCACGCATTCAATCCCGCATACTCCACGCTATGAATGCCTTGGCATCGGTTTTAATCTTGCTCGGCAGCACCGTGGTGGCGGTGGCGTTGTTCCGCATGCTGCGGCTGCCACCCTTGCTCGCCTATCTTTTCGTCGGCGTGAGCGTTGGCCCGCACGGCCAAGGCTGGATTCCCGCTACCGAGCAAACGCGCGCCCTGGCCGAATTCGGCGTGGTGTTCCTGATGTTTACCATCGGCCTCGAATTCAGCTTGGCGCAATTGAAAGCGATGCGGCGTCTGGTGTTTGGCTTGGGCGGCGCGCAAGTCGTGCTGACCGCGCTGGCGGTGCTCGGCCTGTGTCTCGCCTGGGGCATGGATTGGCGCGCAGGACTCGCCTTGGGCGGCATTATCGCCATGTCTTCCACCGCGATCGTAAGCAAATTGCTGGCGGAGCGCGTGGAGTTGCATTCGGTGCATGGCCGCCAGACCATGGGCGTGCTGCTATTTCAGGATTTGGCGGTAGTGCCGTTCCTGGTATTGATTCCGGCGCTGGCCAAGGGCGGCGACGGCTTGCTCGTGGCGCTGGGCGCGGCCATGCTGAAAGCCGCGATTGCGCTGGCGCTAATCCTGTATTTTGGCCAGAAGCTGATGCGGCCGTGGTTCCACGCCATCGCTCGCCGCAAGATGAGAGAGTTGTTCATGCTCAATGTGCTGCTCGTCACCTTGGGCCTGGCCTATCTCACTCAGCAGGCGGATTTGTCGCTCGCGCTCGGCGCTTTTCTCGCCGGGATGCTGATTTCCGAAACCGAATACCGCTATCAAGTGGAAGCGGATATTCAGCCTTTCCGCGATGTGCTGCTGGGCTTGTTTTTCATCACCATCGGCATGCAACTCGATCTCGGCCTGCTGGTGCAGCATGCCGCTTGGGTAGCACTGCTGCTGTTGGGGCTGCTGTTCGGCAAGCTGACGGTGGTTTTCGTGCTGGCGCGCGCCTTCGGCTGCAATACCGGCGATGCGCTACGCACCGGCTTGACGCTGGCGCAGGCAGGCGAGTTCGGCTTCGTCTTGCTGGTGGAAGCGGCGCATCTTCCCGCACTGAGTCCCGGGGTGCTGCAAGCCGTGCTCGCCGCGATGCTGTTATCGATGGCACTGGCGCCGCTGATCATGCATTACCGCGAAGCCATCGTGGAAAAACTCGTTGCCGGCGAATGGATGAGCCAAGCGGCGCGGCTGCACGATATTGCGGTGAAGTCTTTCAGTGTACAGGGGCACGTGATCGTTTGCGGCTATGGCCGTAGCGGCCAGAATCTGGCGCGCTTTCTGGAACGCGAGCAGATTCCGCTGATCGCGCTCGATCTCGATCCGGCGCGGGTCAAGCTGGCCGCGGCGGCGGGCGAGAGCGTGGTGTATGGCGATGCCGCGCGGCGCGAAGTGCTCGCCGCGGCCGGTATTGCCCGCGCCCGCGCGGTGGTGGTGACCTATGCCGATGTGCCCTCGGCGCTTCGCGTCATCGCCGCGGTGCAAGCGCTCAATCCGCAAGTACCGGTGATCGTGCGCACCGTGGACGATGCCGAGTTAGCGAAGCTCCTGCAAGCCGGCGCGGCGGAAGTGGTGCCGGAAGTATTGGAAGGCAGCCTCATGCTGGCTTCGCATGCGCTGATTCTGCTCGGCGTGCCGCTGGCGCGCGTGCTGCGCTCGGTGCGCGAAGTGCGCGCCAGCCGCTATCAATTACTGAAGGCGTTTTTCCACGGCGCGACCGACGAACCGGAAGAAGTGCAAGCGGAGCGCGTGGAGCCGCGCCTATATACCGTGATGCTGGACGAGCGCGCGGCGGGAGTAGGCAAGACGCTGGCCGACTTACGCCTGGAGGATATGGCGGTAACGGTCACCGCGGTGCGCCGGCGCAATATCCGCGGCTTCGACCCGCAACCGGATACGCGCCTGGAGGCGGGTGATGCGGTGATCTTGTTGGGCGAACCGGAAGGCCTAAGCCTCGCCGAAGCGCGGCTTAGGGGTTAAAAACGTAGGGCGGGCATGCTTCGTAAATGTGGGCCGGGCACACGCCCAGCACCCGCTAGAACAGCGATACACCGCTGCATTGGGTGGCGCTAGAGGTAATGGCCCAGGCATAGGGCGTTACCCCGCTATTCACACAGGCGCCAAAGGTGCCAGCCGTACTCTGCCAATCGCTAAATCGGAAACTGCCTGAGGTGGGAAGGCCATCGTCGATTTTGCGGTCTATTTCCGCAAGGACGGTGGCGGGAATGTTAGTGCCGGTTTTGATGTTGTGAACGGCGGGAGCGCTGCCACTGGCCGTCGTTCCATCGGCATAATCGTTGTCGAAATTAAGTTGCACTACTCCGCCAAATGGATTGGTAGGAGAGTTGCTGGAATTCGCGTCGGCAGCCGACGACGTTGCGCCAATGCCGTTGTAATTCCCGGAAATAAACCCGGCATGGGATAGCTGATACCAGGCGCAAATCGATTCGGCGACACCCCCGACGACTTCTTTGATCAGGCTATTGCCGTTGCCGCCGCACGATGAGGCGCCCGCACCGGGAATATTAGCGGTGGCACTGGTCGCTAGGTAATCTCCCGGTATTCCCCGATACCGATCCTGAAACCCAAAAAACGCCGCCTTGATGCCATCTTGCTGCGCGATGATATTGCGCACCCGCGCATTCTGGATCAACTCTTGGCCCTTAAGCACGCCACCCAGCAAGAGGCCGATAATGACGAGCACGATCGCGATTTCGATGAGCGTAAAACCTTGTTGACCCTTACGCATTTTCCATCCTTCAATTTTTATTGGTTTATAGATGTGTGAATTTGAGCAAAAGTAGTGCCACGGCCATCGGCGCTTTCGCGGTTAATTTTTATCATTTATATCAGCATATTGCAATTGATTTTTACTAGATGAAATGAAGTGCTGAATGGGCGGACGATGAATTTTCAACGTGCTTGCCGAATTTTCGCCGCTCTGCTTTCCAATTCCAGATAACGCCCGGTAAGAAAATGTTTTTCTTGCGGGTCGGTGATGCTGCCGCTGGCAAGCAATGCACCGAGTTCAATCTTAGCCGCTTCGGTTTCTCCCATATCCGCCAAAATAAAAATCGGCATTTGGCTTGCCCAGTGCGGAATAGCCGGATCGCGCGCATATTTTTGGAGAGCCTGGGCGTAAGCGAGGGCGAGCGGCAGATCGTGCAGCTCGTGTTTGGCAATGAGCGCGGCATGGGCGAGATAGCGCCAGCGCCGGTCGGGGTCGGCCAAAAATTGGCGGTAGGTGAAATCGAGCATCATGCGTTGTTTGGCGGGGTCGGGCACCTGAGCGTAAAGATAGCTCGCCATCAGCAAGGGATAATTCGAGTGCGGATCCAAGTCGAGCAAGGTATCGAGCCACGCGATGAGCCGGCCATAGTCGAGCGCGGCGAACGGGATGCTGATGCCGGGCTGGTTGTCGAAAGCTTGCAAGCGCAGCGCAAAAAATCGAAGCCAATATTCACGTCAGCGGCAAGGATATTTTTGCCGAGGCCATCGATAACGACATGTATGCCGCCATCGACTTGCTGGCCGACAAGCTCGACCGGCAAGTGCTCAAGCACAAAGAAAAGCACGGCGCCCACGGGCGCGATGCATTGAAGCACCAAGCCGCCGAATAAGCCGCACGGGCTGCCTAAGCGGCCTTTTTATGCGTTTAATCGCTTCTTTGCTGAAACCGGATTATGTGCTGCTCGACATCCACGCAAGCAGCAAGGAAGCGCTGTTCGAAACCATTGCCGCACGCCTGGCCGCGCCCTTGGGCCTCGCCCCTAAAATCATCGCGAAGAGCCTGGCTCAGCGCGAGAAGCTCGGCTCCACCGGCTTGGGTCAAGGCGTGGCCATTCCGCATGGCCGCATCAAACAACTTAAGCAAGCAATCGGCATCTTCGTGCGCACCCGCGATGCGGTGCCGTTCGGCGCACCAGATAAGGAGCCGGTACGCCTGCTGTTCGTGCTCTTGGTACCCGAGCACGCCACCGACTTGCATTTACGGATTCTGGCCGAGCTCGCACAATTGTTCGGCGACCGCGCGCTGCGCGAGCGCCTCTTGCAGATGCACGATGCGCAGGCGATTTTTCAACTTTTGAGCACCTTCCATGCCACAGATCACCGTACAACACCTGTTTGAAGACACGCGCCAAAAACTCGA
>DAIAMA010000065.1 GCA_027438535.1 bacterium | reverse complement strand
GCATTTCTTGCGCGATCCCCGTCAGCGTCGGTTCTTTCACCAAATGCGCGCGTGCGCGTGAGAGATCGCCCTCGGTCAGCCTGGGAAAGTCGTGGAACAGCTTGGCGGAAATGGATAAGGACAACACGCTGTCGCCGAGAAACTCCAAACGCTCGTTATGCGGCGTGCCATAGCTGCGATGCGTCAGCGCCTGGCGCAGCAGCGCCGGCTCCTGAAAGGTGTAACCGAGTAGCTGGCTCAGACGCCGTAAATCGGGATTCATTCGCCCTTGGCGGGTTTACCCGAGCTGGCCGTGCTGGCCGAAAAATCCAGGCAAGCGCTGACATTCAAGACCAGCGGAATTTTTTGCGAATATTCTATCGAAGCGACGTTTTGGCCATCCTCTTTCGAGAGATCGAGATCCTTGCCGGTCACCGTGGTGATGTAATCGATGTTTGCACGCCGGTCGAATGAATCGCGAACTTCCGCGGGGCTCATGGCGGGGAACGCCGGGTCTTGCGCCATCGCTGCCAGCACTTTTTTCACCGAGAAAAATTCGATGTACGCGGGTGCGAGCTTAACCACCAAAAGCGTAATGGAAACGCCCAGGACAATGAGTATTAGAGTCCCGATAAACGACATGCCACGCTGTTTTTTCATGAAGCACTCTCCTATTCGATGGATTTGCCGATACGCCTGAAATCGCTAAAGTTCATCCAAACAAAAAATGCCTTGCCCACGATGTGATCGTCCGGCACGAAGCCCCAATAGCGGCTATCGGTGCTGTCGTCGCGATTGTCGCCCATCATGAAGTAATGTCCCGGCGGTACGATGCAAACGAAGCCGCCGTCATTGTAATCGCAATTGGTGCGATGCTGGAATGGGCGCACTTGCTCGATATGCACCGCCGGATCGTCCGGTTGAATCAAGATGGAATGACGGTGCGCGCCTAATTGCTCGTGGTACAGCTTGGCAGTGACCGTGTTAAGCCCGGCTTTGGTGTAGTCGAAGTCACGCTCGTATTGCCAAGGCACTTCCTTGCCATTGATGAGCAGGCGCTTATCCTGCGTGTATTCGACCTTATCTCCGGGCAAACCCACCACGCGTTTGATGTAGTCGAGCGAAGGGTCGACCGGATAGCGGAATACCATGACATCGCCGCGCTGCGGTTGATTGATATCGAGTATTTTGATGTTCGCGACCGGCAACCGAATACCCCAGGTATATTTGTTCACCAAGATGAAATCGCCCACTCTGAGGGTAGGAATCATCGAGCCGGAGGGAATGCGAAACGGCTCCACGATGAAGGAGCGCAAGGCGAACACGATCAAGATCACCGGGAAAAAACTCTTGGCGTATTCGATCAGCAGCGGCTCTTTCTCCTCCGCGCCGCGATGCTTTTTGAAATAGACGATATCCAGCAGCCAAATGAAACCGGTCACCAGCAAGGCGATCAGCAGAATAAGCGCGAAATCCATTGTTAAGTTTCCCATCGGGTTATTTATTGTCCACTTGCAATACGGCAAGGAAAGCCTCTTGTGGAATTTCCACGTTACCCACCTGCTTCATGCGTTTTTTGCCGGCTTTTTGTTTCTCCAGCAGCTTTTTCTTGCGCGTGATATCGCCGCCATAACACTTGGCCAGCACATTCTTGCGCATGGCCTTGACGTTTTCGCGCGCGATGATGTTCGAGCCGATCGCGGCTTGGATCGCCACATCGAACATTTGACGCGGAATCAGTTCGCGCATTTTCGCCGCCAAGTCGCGGCCGCGCGCTTGCGAGCTGGCCCGGTGCACGATGGTGGAGAGCGCGTCGACTTTTTCGGCATTCACCAAGATATCGAGCTTGACCAGATCCGCCACCTGGAATGTTTTGAAATCATAATCGAGCGAGGCATAACCGCGCGATATCGATTTCAGCTTATCGAAAAAATCCATCACCACTTCGTTCATCGGCAGCTCATACGTCAACATGACTTGCCGCCCCATATATTGCATGTTTTTTTGCACGCCGCGCTTGCCGGTGCAGAGCGTGATGACATTGCCGACATAATCCTGCGGCGTCAAGATGGTGGCGCTGATAATGGGTTCACGAATTTCGGCGATTTTCGAAGGGTCGGGCAATTTAGAGGGATTTTCGATTTCCAGCACGCTACCGTCGCGCATCAGTACTTGATACACCACCGTCGGCGCGGTGGTGATGAGATTCATGTTGTATTCGCGTTCCAGCCGCTCCTGCACGATATCCATGTGCAGCAAGCCCAGAAAGCCGCAGCGGAAGCCGAAGCCCAGCGCTTGCGAGGTCTCGGGCTCGTAATGCAGCGAGGAATCGTTGAGCTTGAGCTTTTCCAAGGCATCGCGCAGCGCTTCGTATTCATGCGAATCGATGGGATACAGTCCGGCGAATACTTGCGGCTTGATTTCCTTGAAGCCCGGCAGCGCCTCGGCCGCGGGTTTATCGGCACGCGTGAGGGTGTCGCCCACTTGCGCGCTTTTCAACTCCTTAATCCCGGCGATGACAAACCCGACTTCGCCCGCGCCGAGCTGTTTGCGCTGCACCGATTTTGGCGTGAACACTCCGACTTGTTCGCACAGATAGGTCATGCCGTTGGCCATGAGCAAAATCTTGTCCTTGGGCCGCAGCACGCCGTCCACCACGCGTACCAGCATCACCACTCCCACGTAGTTGTCGAACCAGGAATCGATGATCAAGGCCTTGAGCGGGGCGTCCGGATTACCGCGCGGCGCCGGGATTTTCGCGATCACCATTTCCAGGATATCGTCGATACCGGCGCCGGTCTTGGCGCTGGCGCGAACGGCATCCGTGGCGTCGATGCCGATAATATCTTCGATTTCCTGGATCACGCTTTCCGGATCGGCCGAGGGTAGATCGATTTTATTCAGCACCGGCACGACTTCCACGCCCTGTTCGATGGCGGTGTAACAATTGGCGACGGTCTGCGCTTCCACGCCTTGGGAAGCATCCACCACCAGCAAGGCGCCCTCGCAAGCGGCCAGCGAACGCGAGACTTCATACGAAAAATCCACATGGCCCGGGGTATCGATCAGATTCAGGGCATAGGTTTGGCCGTCGCGTGCCACGTAGCGCAAGGCCGCGGTCTGCGCCTTGATGGTGATGCCGCGCTCTTTTTCTAGATCCATGGAATCGAGCACTTGCTCTTGCATCTCGCGGTCGGATAAGCCGCCGCAGCGTTGAATAAAGCGATCGGCGAGCGTGGATTTGCCGTGGTCGATATGGGCGATGATCGAAAAATTGCGAATGAACTGCTGCATGGCGTACCAGCAAAAAAGGGCACGCTAGGTGCCCTTTGGCATGTTGAAAAGAACGCGCATTTTAGCCGATTTTCTCTAAAAAATCATTCACTTTTCACTGCCGGGCGCGTGTCCAGAAAGGCTTTCAAGGCGGGGAAGTCGAGGTGATGGCGGCAGATTTCTTGGCCATTCCCCAATAACACCGGCACGATGGTGCCATAGAGCAAAACCAGGCGCGGGTTCTCGTCGATATCCACAAAATTAAAGGTAAAGGCGTAGGGTTGTTGCAGCTCCTCCAGCGCCGCCACCATTTCTTGGCATAAATGGCAATCCGTGCGGCCATACACTGTCAGCTTGAACCGGGGTGTTCGCATGTTCTTTATTATAAACGACGCAAAATAACCGGTTGTACGCTGCTCCCTAATAGCATGGGCAGAGAAAGCTTGATCGCGAACGCGCTGCCTATCAAACCGGCAAGCCCGCCCAAACCGGCATAAAGGTCGCGTATCTCATCATGCGCGGCAAAATGTAATCCGAGCGCCGCCCCCGCAATCAAGGCGAGTAAGGGAAGCAAATAAGCCACCAGCGAACTTTTGAGGAAGGCGCCCTCTTCCAGCCCGACCATTACCCGCTCGCCGACTTGTGCCGCAATCGGGTTATTTACCCGCAATGCTTTGGGCTGTTGGCTGAACAGGCGCGTCAGCACCGCCGTGCTGCAACCTTGGCTTGCGCAGCGATTGCCGCCGCAACCGCCCTCGGTTTGCGCTTCGACGAAGGTGGCGCCGTTTTCGACTTTTACCACAATGGCTTCGGATTCCAGCATGGCTATTTTTTAAAGCTCACCGAATCGCCGATTTGCATCACCGTGGCCGACGGTACTTCACCCAGCACTTTGACTTGATAGTCCGCCACCTTGCGCGTATACACATGCATTGCGCCCTGATGCGATAACCCGGGCGTAGTTTTGTTCGAAGCCGGTTCGATAAACACCGACGCCGCGGCTAGCCCATCGGAGAAGACAATATGATTCACCGGCATGCTCGTGCCCGGCAACACCCGTTTTACCGCCATGATTTTTTCGAAGCCCGGCGGCGTGACGCCGATTTTCCAGCCGGCATCGATGGGCAGCGGCTGTGTATTCCCCTCGCCTGTCGATTGCACTAGCTTCTTGCCGCGCAACACCGGCCGCACTTGCTTGCGGTCTATCGGCATGCCGATTTTGATATCGGTAAAGGCGAATTGATCAACGAGCCTTGCGCTGCCGCGGTGCCAATACGGTGGGTTCGCTGGCCAATTGCCGCGCTACTTTAGCGCTGAAATCGGCGGATACCTGCGGGGCTTTGCGCAAGGCATCGCCCACCAGGTGAAACATATTCCAGGTTTGACGGAACTGATCGTTGCTTTTCAGCGCGCGAATCAGGCGCAGCGCTTCCGCTTCTGTCAATTCGCCATCGATGAGGGCAGAGAGTTGTTCGCTCATGATTACCACCTCCGGTCTTTGCTGGTTTCCAACAAGGGACGTAATTTATCGGCTACCGCCTCGCGCGCGCGAAAAATACGCGAGCGCACGGTGCCGATCGGACAATTCATTGCCTGGGCAATGTCTTCGTAGCTCAATCCTTCGATTTCGCGCAAGGTCAGCGCGGTGCGCAATTCTTCGGGCAGACTGTCCACCACCTCGTTCACCGTGCGCCCGATTTCCTGCGTCAGCATCGACGCTTCCGGCGTATTGAGGTCGCGCAGCGAGTCGGCGTCATCGAAGGTTTCGGCTTCTTCGGCATCGAATCCGGTAGTGGTTGGCGCGCGCCGGCCTTGGGATACCAGAAAGTTTTTCGCGGTGTTGATGCCGATGCGGTAGAGCCAGGTATAAAACGCGCTATCGCCGCGAAACGAAGGCAATGCGCGGTAGGCTTTGATAAAAGCCTCCTGCGCGACGTCCTCGACCTCTGCCGGATCGCGGATAAAGCGTGATAGCAAGCGCGCCAGCTTACGCTGGTATTTCACGACCAAGAGTTCGAACGCGTGCTTATCGCCACTTTGCGCGCGCTCGACCAAAACCTGGTCGATCTGGCGTTCGCCCATGAGGGGTTCACCCATGCGGGGCCGATCCGTAAGGTTAGTTCGCGGAGCAATCGCTCCAGCCGGGATGTCGTTCAAAAGGCCCAAAGTATACCGTCTAAGTGAAAAAATCGGGAAAGGAATAGCGCGTACATACGGAAGACAGATCGCCGCGCCGAGAGTTCACTTAGATTGAGTCTTAATCAGCGTGTTATGATTTACGGCATTTCACAGTGCTAAAACATGAACTATTCATTTGACGTGCTGATCGTAGGCAGCGGCCTGGCCGGCTTAAGTACCGCCCTGCACTTGGCCGAACGGTGCCGAATAGGCATTATCACCAAGCGCACGCTGCTCGACGGCGCGAGCGATTGGGCCCAAGGCGGCATTGCCGCAGTGCTGGCTTCCGCCGACTCCGTGGATGCGCATATTCAGGACACCCTGCGTGCCGGCGCCGGTCTCTGCGACGAGGCGGTGACGCGCCACGTCGTCACCCACGGGCGCGAGGCGATTCAATGGCTAATCGAGCAAGGCGTGCCGTTTACTCGCGATGCGGCGCATGAGACCGGTTTTCACCTGACGCGCGAAGGCGGCCACAGCCAGCGGCGCGTGATCCACGCCGCGGACGCCACCGGCCACGCGGTGCAGACGACCTTGCTGGAGCGCGTCAAATCCCACCCCAATATTACGCTGTTGGAAGAGCATATCGCGATCGACCTCATCACCGACGCCAAGCTCAACCGGCCCGGCCGCCAGTGCCATGGCTTGTACGCCCTGAATAAGGCCAGCGGCCATGTGGTGACGCTTGCCGCCCCTTATACGGTGCTGGCCAGCGGCGGCGCGGGCAAAGTCTATCTCTACACCACCAACCCCGATGTCGCTACCGGCGACGGCGTGGCCATGGGCTGGCGCGCTGGTTGCCGGGTGGCGAATATGGAATTCATCCAATTCCATCCGACTTGCCTCTACCATCCGCACGCGAAATCCTTCCTCATTACCGAGGCGGTGCGCGGTGAAGGCGGCGTATTAAAACTACCCGACGGCACGCGCTTCATGCCCGAGCACGATGCGCGTGCGGAGCTGGCGCCGCGCGATGTGGTGGCCCGCGCCATCGACTTTGAAATGAAAAAACGCGGCTTGGATTGCGTGTATCTGGATATTTCGCACCAGCCGGCCGCCTTCGTGCGCGAGCATTTCCCGACTATTTACGAACGCTGCCTGGCCTTGGGCATCGACATCACGCGCGCGCCGATCCCGGTGGTGCCGGCGGCGCACTACAGTTGCGGCGGCGTGCTCACCGATATGCGGGCGCGCACCGATATCGAGGGGCTATATGCGGTAGGCGAAGTGGCATGCACCGGCTTGCACGGCGCGAACCGGCTCGCCAGCAATTCGCTGTTGGAGTGCCTGATATTCGGCCGCGCCGCGGCGCAAGACATCATGGCGCGCGACACGCACGCCATCCCTGCTTTGCCGGCCTGGGATGAAAGCCGCGTCACGGATGCCGACGAGGAAATCGTGATTTCGCACAACTGGGATGAACTGCGGCGTTTCATGTGGGACTATGTGGGCATCGTGCGTACCAATAAGCGCCTAGAGCGGGCGCTGCGCCGCATCGA
>DAIAMA010000064.1 GCA_027438535.1 bacterium | reverse complement strand
AGGGCCATGGCGTCTTGCACGGACATATCGAGCACTTGTTGCACATACGAAGCGCCCGTGCCGTTTTCGTGAATCATGCGCGCCAGGGTCTGGAAGAAAGGGGTTTGAAAAATATTTTCACAGGCCGCGATGTACTGCGCAGGCTGGGGCGGCATGGGGTCAAATAGATTCTGACTGACCAATTGCGCGGCGCCGCTGTTGCGCACGGCATGTATGGTTTTTTCAGGCGTACGCAAGGGCGCTAAACCGCTGGCGTGTGCGTAGCGCTTAACCTGCTGATACACCGTGTTAAGCGATATCTGGTGTTTGGCTGCGTGGCGCTGCAAGACGCTCACTTCTCTAGCGGCCGTCGCGCGCATGGCGTCGCGATAGGCTGCTTCAGCACAGGCATGCGGAAACAGCAGCGCGCCGGCGAATGCATCGGCAAAATCTTCACCTTCCTCCAAGCCCGCTAGTTTGGGCGTGTAGACATGCGCTAGTTCGTGCGCCATCCAGAATTTGAAATCTTCAAGCCGGGTGTCGAGGTTGAGGAAGATGAAGGTCACGTCTTCTTGCGGCAGCAGGATGTGCAGCGCATTTTCGTGGCGTAGTTTTTGGCCCCACAGCACCGGCACCAGCACGGCGCCGCTGGTCTTGAACTCCACTATCAATTGCTCATAAGCCAGCGCGGCAAGATCACCCAGGCCGAGTTTGGCGCGGGCTTGCGAGGCCGCGACTTGCAGCCGGGCGTAGTCTGTCGAGGGTGAGGTGATGAGGGTACGTAGCGCTCTCACTTCGGGCAAAAACGCCACCAGCGGCTTGAGCAGCATGCCCATGGCGCGCGCTTTGACAAGGTGTTCGTCGGTGGTTTTGGTGCCGGCCCGTTTGCGGAAAGCCACGACAGGTTGACCTTCGACGGGTTGTTGCACCAGTTGATCAAAACTCAGTTTGAGTGTGGTGGCCAGCTTGAGCAGTGTGGCCGGGCGGGGAAAATCGCTGCCCTTTAGCCAGTTGGTTACTGACTGGGAGGTAACTCCCACTGCTTTCGCCAACTGCGTTTGTGTCCACCCGCGATCAGCTAGTGCGGCGCGCAACGTTTCGTTGTGGATGGCTTTTTGCATAGCGCACGCATTATCTGCGCCGAGCGCCCAGAAATCAAGTTATTTCAAGTTTTGGGGCGGAATGGGGTATGGCAGGACAGCCTGTCTAGCCATTCAGTGGTGTACTTTGAAGTGAAATCCGCTGTTTGAAGAGGTGCTATTCCACCATCGACAGCGCGCTCGGCTTGATCTTCGCGTCCAGCGCCTTGCCTTTACGCGCGCGCTTGCCGGCATGCGCGGCTAAGTTCGACGCGGAGAGCAGTACAGCTTGTATTTTACCGCCGCGACCGGCGCCGCTGACGATCACGCCGCGCTTGCCAATGGGTTGAACGGCCAGCAGTTTTTCATTCTTGTCCAACTCCATCAGGATTACGCCGCGGCCGCCGCCGGACAAAGTTTTCATTTCATCCAAGCCGAATACCAACAAGCGGCCTTTGGCCGACAGGCAGACGATAGCGTTGACGTTATCGGCGACCGTGCGCGGCGATAGCGGTTCGTCGCCTTCATCCAGGGCCATGAATGCTTTGCCGCCTTTAATGCGGCTCACCATGTCGGCGGCGCGGGCGATAAAGCCATAGCCGGCGGTCGAGGCCAACAGCAATGTCGTGTCGGCTGATCCGGCAAAGTAATGCAGGATGCGCGTGCCGCTCGCCAGATCGACCAGGGTGGTGATGGGCACGCCATCACCCCGGGCGCTGGGCAACGCGCCGACGCCGACCGAATAGATGCGGCCATTGGAGCCGAAGGCGAGCAGGGTATCGACGCTGCGGCACTCGAACGCGCCGTACAAAGCATCGCCGGCTTTGAAAGTGAATTGCGCCGCGTCGTGGCCGTGGCCAGTGCGGCTGCGTACCCAGCCTTTTTGCGAAATGACGACGGTGACCGGTTCATCGATGATTTTCTGTTCGATCACGGCTTTTTCCGCGGCTTGGATCAGGGTGCGGCGCGGGTCGCCATAGTGTTTTTCGTCGGCTTCGATTTCTTTGATGATCAGTTTCTTCATCGACGCCGGATTGTTCAGCAGATCGTGCAGGGTGGTCTTTTCCGCGCGCAACTCGGCCAATTCTTGTTGAATCTTGATGGCTTCCAAGCGCGCCAATTGCCGCAAGCGGATTTCCAGAATGTCCTCGGCTTGGCGATCCGAGAGCTTGAAGGCTGTGATCAAGGCGGGTTTCGGCTCGTCCGATTCGCGGATGGTTTTGATCACCTTCTCGATATTGAGCAGCACCGCCTCGCGGCCTTCGAGGATATGAATGCGGTCGTCGACTTTTTGCAGGCGAAATTGCGCGCGGCGGGTAACGGTCTCGAAACGGAAAGCGATCCATTCGCGCAGAATATCGCCCAAGGCTTTTTGTCGCGGCCGGCCATCGCCGCCTATCATCACCAAGTTGATGGGCGTGCTGGTTTCCAAGGAAGTGTGCGCCAGCAGCATATGCATGAATTCGGTCTGGTCCTGGTTCTTCGATTTCGGCTCGAACACCAAACGTACCGGCGCATCGCGGCCCGATTCGTCGCGCACGGCATCGAGTATCGATAAGATGGATTGCTTGAGGCCGAGCTGTTCCGCGCTGAGGGATTTCTTGCCGAGTTTGATTTTCGGGTTGGTCAGTTCCTCGATTTCTTCCAATACTTTTTGCGCCGAGGTGCCGTGCGGCAATTCCGTCACCACCGCTTGCCACTGGCCGCGCGCCAAGTCTTCGATCTTCCAGCAGGCGCGCACTTTCACGCTGCCGCGACCGCTGGCATAAATCTCGGCAATGGCCGCCGCTGGCGTGATGAGCTGCCCGCCGCCGGGAAAATCCGGGCCGGGGATGAGCTGCATCAATTCCTTGTGCGTGAGCTTGGGGTTGCGGATCAAGGCCACGGTGGCTTTGGCGATCTCGCGCAAATTGTGCGAGGGAATTTCGGTCGCCATGCCGACTGCGATGCCGGATGCGCCATTGAGCAGCACAAAGGGCAGGCGCCCCGGCAGTAGCCTCGGCTCTTCGCTTGTACCGTCATAGTTGGGCTGAAAGTCGACCGTGCCCATATGGATTTCATCCAGCAGCAATTTCGCGATCGGCGTCAGGCGCGCTTCGGTATAGCGCATCGCCGCCGCGCCATCGCCGTCGCGCGAACCGAAATTGCCCTGGCCGTCGATCAAGGGATAGCGTAGCGAAAAATCCTGCGCCATGCGCACCAGCGCGTCGTACACCGATTGATCGCCGTGCGGATGTAATTTGCCCAGCACATCGCCCACTACCGCCGCCGACTTGCGCGGCTTGGCCGACGCATTCAAGCCTAGCTCATTCATTGCGTACAAGATGCGGCGCTGCACCGGTTTTTGGCCGTCGCACACATCCGGCAGCGCGCGGCCCTTGACCACGGAAATGGCGTATTCGAGATAGGCGCGCTCGGCAAACAGCGCCAGCGTCAGCGATTCGCCGTCTTCGGGCGGGATTTCCGAGAAGAGATTGCCTTGTTCGGTCATGTAAGGAATTTCACAATAAATTGAAAATCGAAAACCTTTTCATCACGGAGTACGCGGAGTACACGGGGGTTATGGTTTGGTTTTCCTCCGTGTATTCCGTGGTGCAAGATTTCATTGGTTCAAAATAGAACGGAAATCAAATATCCGCCTCGGCATCATTGCCGTGCTCTTCAATCCACGCGCGGCGCGCGGCGGCTTCGCCTTTGCCCATGAGCATATTGAAGCGCGCTACCGAGGCTGCCGCGTCGAACTCGCCCAGTGACACCGGCAACAGCCGCCGCGTATCGGGATTCAGCGTGGTTTCCCATAGCTGCTCCGCGTTCATTTCGCCCAAGCCTTTAAAGCGCGAGATGCTCCAGGCGGTTTCTTTGACGCCATCTTTGCGCAATTTGTCTTCGATCGCTTCCAGTTCGCCTTCATCCAAGGCATAAATTTTCTGCGCCGGTTTTTTGCCGCGCGCGGGGGCATCGATGCGGTACAGCGGCGGGCGCGCGATGCAAATATGGCCGTGCTCGATCAGCTTCGGGAAGTGTTTAAAGAATAAGGTTAGCAGCAATACCTGGATATGCGAGCCGTCGACGTCGGCATCGGACAGGATGCAAATTCTGCCATAGCGCAGCCCGCTTAAATCCGGGCTGTCATTGGCGCCATGCGGATCGACGCCGATGGCGACAGCGATGTCGTGAATTTCATTGTTGGCAAATAGCCGGTCGGCCTCGGTTTCCCAGGAATTGAGCACCTTGCCGCGCAAGGGCAAAATCGCTTGAAATTCCTTGTCGCGCCCCATTTTGGCCGAGCCGCCGGCGGAGTCGCCTTCGACTAAAAACAACTCATTGCGCGCGACATCCCTGGATTCGCAGTCGGTTAATTTCCCCGGCAATACGGCGACCCCGGAGGATTTTTTCTTCTCCACTTTTTGCGCCGAGCGCAAGCGCGACTGCGCTTGCTTGATGACCAGCTCGGCCAGTTTCTTGCCGTAATCGACATGATGATTGAGCCATAGCTCCAGTGCCGGTTTGATGAACGCGGAGATCAGGCGCACCGCGTCACGCGAATTCAGGCGCTCTTTGATCTGGCCCTGGAACTGCGGATCCAGCACCTTGGCGGAGAGCACGAAAGACACGCGCGCGAACACATCCTCCGGCAATAATTTCACGCCCTTGGGCAGCAAGGAATGCATTTCGACAAAACTTTTCACGGCGCCGAACAGTCCTTCGCGCAGGCCGGACTCGTGCGTGCCGCCGGCGGGAGTGGGGATCAGATTGACGTAGGATTCGCGCACCACATTGCCGTCTTCGGTCCACGCTACTACCCAGGCCGCTCCTTCGCCTTCGGCAAAACCCTCGGCATCGGCGCCGGCGTATTGCTCGCCTTCGAACAGCGGAACCACCGGGTCGGTATTGGAAGCTTGCGCCAGGGTTTCGATCTGATAGCCGCGCAAGCCCTGGTCGTATTGCCAGGTTTGCGTCTCGCCGGTCTTGGCAATGCTCAGCGTGACTTTGACGCCGGGTAACAACACCGCTTTGGAGCGCAGCAGGCGTTGCAAATCGGCTAGCGAAATCGCGGGGGAATCGAAATATTTCGGATTCGGCCAAACGGTGACGCGGGTGCCGGATTTTTTTTCATCGCGCGCGATAGCGCGCGACTTGAGCTTCTCAATCACCTCGCCATCGCCAAACGCGAGTTGATGCACGCGGCCCTCGCGCCACACCACGACTTCCAGTCTAGACGACAGCGCATTGGTGACCGATACGCCGACTCCATGCAAACCGCCGGAGAAGGCATAGGCGCCGCTAGCGCCCTTCTCGAACTTGCCGCCGGCGTGCAGGCGCGTGAACACGATTTCGACCGTGGGGACTTTTTCTTCCGGGTGCTTGCCGACGGGGATGCCGCGGCCATCGTCCTCCACGCTGATGCTGCCATCGGTATTGAGGGTGACGATGATATGTTTGCAGTGGCCGCCCAGCGCTTCGTCGGAGGCGTTATCGATCACTTCTTGAATGATGTGCAGCGGGTTTTCCGTGCGCGTGTACATGCCGGGGCGCTGCTTGACCGGCTCCAGCCCTTTCAGGACACGGATCGACGATTCGCTATAGGCGGCGGGTTTTTTGGCGGACATTCGGGAGTCGCTGTCTATGCCGCGGATTGCGCAGCCCTGCAATGCGGGCATGACACCCCCAATACATAATCCGGCGATTGCTCGTCTTCCGCGCTGAGCACAGTGCGGCAGGCAAAGCACACGCGGGTTTGGGTCGCTTGCAGCGCACCGTCCAGTGCTACCCGCTTATCGAACACGAAGCACTCGCCTTCATAGTGCGCGGCCCCGCATTCCTCGAAGTATTTGAGAATGCCGCCTTGCAATTGATAGACCTGGCTGAAGCCTTGCCCGGCCATATACGGCGCGGCTTTTTCGCAACGGATGCCGCCGGTGCAAAAGGTGACGATAGGAACGTCGCGATAGACTTTGAGGCGTTCGATGGCGGCGGCAAAATCGCCGAAGCTGTGGAGTCGCAAATTCACCGCGTTTTTGAACGTGCCGACGCGATATTCAAAATCGTTGCGCGTATCCACGATGATGAATTCGCGGCCCTCGTCGTACCATTTTTTAAGCTCGCTGGCGGCGAGTTGCGGCGCGGAATGCGCGGTGCGATCGAAATCGGGCTGGTGGAAGGTGATGATTTCCCGCTTGAGCTTGACCAGCATGCGATTGAAAGGAATTTCGTTCGACCAACTGCGCTTGATCGCGATACCGGCAAAACGGCTGTCGGCTTGGAGCCACGCGATAAAGCTTTCCAGCGCCGCAGCCGGGCCGGCGAGAAAGAGATTGATGCCCTCGGGGGTGAGCAGCACGGTGCCTTTTAAGCCGAGCGCTCCGGTGCGCTCGCGGAAGCTTTCGCGCAGGGCGGGAAGGCCATCAAGCGGCACGAAACGGTAGGCGGCGATGTTGAGGATGCGGGACATGGTCGGCGTTCAAGGGCTGAGATAAACGGACGGCATTATACCCTGCCAGATTAAACCAAGCCGATTTGCCGGCAAAATGCCAAGGCTATAGCGCAAGCCGGTCCAGCAGTTTTTGATGAATGCCGCCAAACCCGCCGTTGCTCATGATCAAAACGTGATCGCCGGGGCGGGCTTTGGCGGCGATGGCATGGATGAGTTTTTCCAAATCGTCGTGGGTTTCGGCTTTAGCGCCGAGCGGCGCGAGCGTGGCGGCGGCATCCCAGCCCAAGTTTGCGCCGTAGCAAAACACCTGGTCCGCCTCGCGCAAGCTCGCGGGCAATTGATTTTTTAGCGTGCCGAGCTTCATGGTGTTGGAACGCGGCTCCAATACCGCGAGAATGCGCGCCTTGCCCACTTTGGCGCGCAGGCCCGCCACGGTGGTTTCAATCGCGGTCGGGTGATGCGCGAAATCGTCGTACACCGTGATGCCGT